>NZ_JBQFZU010000005.1:0-231399 GCF_056542405.1 Ruegeria sp. AD11(2025)
ATAGAGGATTTCCGCGCCTTCTTCCTCGGCCATGTAGACGCGTTTCTCGAACAGCTCTGCCGCCTTGTCGTGGATCACACAGCCCAGTTCGCCCAGATAACGATCAAACATCGCGTAGAAATCCAACGCGCCTTGCTGTTCGGGCGCGAATTTGTGCTGAATATAGTCGGTGGTC
The DNA here is from genome assembly GCF_056542405.1 of Ruegeria sp. AD11(2025). Taxonomy (NCBI): domain Bacteria; kingdom Pseudomonadati; phylum Pseudomonadota; class Alphaproteobacteria; order Rhodobacterales; family Roseobacteraceae; genus Ruegeria; species Ruegeria sp. AD11(2025). The sequence goes on from NZ_JBQFZU010000005.1 coordinate 176, forward strand.
GACAAATACATCACATCGGGCTTGAACTCTTTCAACAGCTTGACGCCCGCAGCAAAGACAAACTCAGACAATTCAGCCGAATAGACCTCGGGCACGCACATGCCTGCCCAGGTAAATCGCGATGGCGGAAACTTCGGGCTCAGGTTGGACCCGCACGTTGGTGGTGATAGGGGTGTGCAAAACCATGTTGTGGTTTTTGGTTAAGGCGCTGCCTCGCGTCAGAGTTGGGTTCGGTCAGGCCACTTTCGGGCGTGAGGAATGCATCGCCTTCTTCGCAGCGGGAATGGTGTCTTTCGTTCCGGCATAACTTCGGCCTCGCTCTGCGGCGAAGACTTCATCGATTATGACCGCGCGCTGACCCACGGAAGCGGCGTATTCTGCGAACCAGGTGGCAATGTCGAGCCTGGTCAGGAGTTCGTTCAACGTATCAGCCCCGGCCGCAAGATTGGGTCCGAAAGTCTCGTGCAATGCGTCTTGACGAAAATCGCCGAGGTCATCCATGGACCGCAAAATTACGGACAGGGCGATCGAGCACGCGAAGCCGTGCTGCACACCCACCCCAGCGTGATGAGAAAGGACAGGTTTTGCGCGATAGCGTTCTTGTTGCTGGAGTAGGCCAGACCAGAGCTCAGCGACGTTCGGGCTATCCGGGTGCGCTGCTGCAGGTTGCTTGGATCGCGCAGCAACGCGTGCAGCGTGTCCAACCCGTTGACCAATATCAGCCCCTGAGATTGTTCACCATAGGTGCGGGATCGATCACTGCCGTTTCCGGGTAGAGATCGGGTCGGGCCAGCGAGAGCTTTTTGTTGGTCTCTGGCTGCCAGGCCGTGCCCGGCAGGTGAACTCACTTCCGGTACCGGCAGTTGTGGGAATGGCGATGATCGGGGTCGTGGCCAGCCTCGGCCCCCGTATTGGTTTCCAGATATCAGGCGGCTTTGCTGAAATCTCCTGCGGTACTTCGTTGAAGTTCCCGGTGTCGAACAGGGTTTAGACCGGTTCGGAATATGTCCGCATCAGGCGCCTCAAGCCAATATAGAGGATTCGCTGCATTGGGCGCGATCTCCTGAGAATACCTCCATCTGTCGAATAGATTGTTATGATCTCAGTCAATGAGCGAGACTAAACTTGTCTGTGCCGATTTTCGTGATTTACCTTCCTGAAACGAGTTTGGAGAAAGGATGTGACACGGGAAAAAAACCCTGTTGATCATGCTGCCGGATGCGGTGCGTCACTTGACAGCAATCGTCGCGTGTAAGGGACTTGGAAATCCACCACTCATTTTGTATTTTGGATACAAGTTTCCTGCACCCGAGACCGACCGAATGCCCAGATCCCGCGCGATTCCCCGACAAAGCCTGCCCGAAGTCATCACCAACGATCTGCGCGAGCGGATTTTGAGCGGTGAAATGGCCGAGGGCGAGACCATCCGGCAAGAAGCTCTTGCCGAGGACTACGACGTCTCGCGTATGCCGATTCGCGAGGCGCTGAAGCGGCTGGATGCCGAAGGTCTTGTACAATTGACCAACAATCGCGGAGCATCGGTCACCAAGCATTCGCTTTCGGAAATCGGAGAGATCTTCGACCTGCGCGTGCTGCTGGAAGTGGACCTGTTCCAACGTGCCATCCCGCAGATGACCGAGACCGATTTCATCGAATGCGACCGTATTCTGGACGAGATGGAAAAGTCCTACGACGCCTATGATGTGGGCCGGTGGGGCAGTCTCAACAACGATTACCACATGGCGCTTTATGCAGCTGCGGGGCGGGGTTTGAGCAATGAAATTCTGCAGCGGGTCAATGTGCAATCCGACCGCTATGTCCGGATGCACCTGAGCGTCATGGAGCAGCGTGAACCAGCCAAGAAAGACCATCGGGAACTGTTGTCACTGGCGCGCGACGGCCGGGTTGAGGACGCCTGTGCCCTGCTGACCCGGCATATTGGGCGCACCAAGGACCAGTTGCTGGAAATGGTCATTGCCACGCGAAAAGGCGAATAAGTCCGATCAACCCAAAGGATGCAGACAGGCCACCTGATGGGCCTCACCGCTTAGTTCGGGTGGAGCCGCGCGGCACTCCTCGGTTGCCAGCCAGCACCGTTGCGCAAAGGCACAGCCCTGGGGGACGTTCATCGGTGAAGGCAGTTCTCCTTCCAGCTTGATCCGCTCTTTCCGCGCTTCGGGATCGGCGCGCGGGGTCGTGGAAAGCAACGCCTTGGAATAAGGGTGCCGGGGGGCTGCGAACAGCTGTTCCTTGGGCGCCTTTTCAACGGCCCGGCCCAGATACATGACGATCACGTCATCTGCGAAATGCTTAACCACCGACAGATCATGTGAGATGAACAGATAGGCGAGGTTCAGGCGTTCCTGCAACTCGACCAGCAGGTTCAGAATTTGCGATTGGATCGAGACATCCAGCGCCGAGACGGGCTCGTCCAGAACCAGTACCTTGGGGTTCAACATCAGCGCCCGCGCGATAGCAATCCTCTGTCGCTGTCCGCCCGAGAACATGTGCGGATAGCGGTCGTAATGCTCAGGGCGCAAGCCGACAAGGTCAATCATTTCACGTGCGCGTGCCTCGCGGTCGGTGGCGGACATGTCAGGGCGGTTGATGATCAGCGGTTCCTGCAGAATCTGGCCGATCCGCTGGCGTGGATTGAGCGAGCCATAAGGGTCCTGAAATACAATCTGCACCGTATCGCGCATCTGCGCCCATTTCGATGGGGTGATGTCGACGCCATCGATAGTCAGGCTGCCCGAGGTCGGCTCCTCGATCATCGTCACAACGCGCGCGAGTGTGGATTTTCCGCACCCGGATTCACCGACGATGGCCAGCGTTTTGCCGGGTTGCAGGTCGAAATCCACGCCGGACAGGGCCTTGACTGTCGCCGGTTTCGACAGCAACCCGCCCTTGACGACGTAATGCCGGGCCAAGGCGCTGGCTTGAACGATAGGTGCGGTCATGCCACTTCTCCGGCAGTTATCTTCTCGACATAGTGGCAACGGGCTTTGCCAAACTCCGCGCTGTGCGGCGTTGGCGGCAAAGACCGGCAGAGGTCGTCCGCATACTGGCATCTGGGGCTGAACAGGCACCCTTTGGGCCGGTCGAACTGACCGGGCACCACGCCGGGAATGGTGGGCAGCATTTTCGATGTCGCCCGTTCTGGCAATGCGCTGAGCAGTGCAGACGTATAAGGGTGGCGCGGGGTGCGGAACAGGTCTTGGACCGGCTGTTCTTCGACCTTCTGGCCCGCATATTGCACCTGCACCCGTTCGGCTGTTTCGGCGACGACGCCCATATCGTGGGTGATCAACACCAGACCCATGCCCTGCTCATCCCTCAGCCGAACCAGCAGGTCCAGAATCTGCGCCTGAATGGTCACGTCCAGCGCCGTTGTCGGCTCATCCGCGATCAGCAGCTTGGGTTTACACGCAATCGCCATGGCGATCATCACCCGCTGATTCATCCCGCCCGACATCTGGTGCGGGAAGGTGTTCAGACGACTTTCCGGGGCCGGGATGCCGACCTGATCGAACAGCTCGATGGCGCGCTGATGGCGGTCCTTGCGGTTCAGCCCCAGATGGATACGCAGGGCTTCCTTGATCTGGAAACCGACCGTGAAACAGGGGTTCAGCGACGACATCGGTTCCTGAAAGATCATGGCGATGTCTTTGCCGATGATCTTGCGGCGGTCACGGGCGGAGATTTTGGTCAGGTCGATGCCCTCGAAGCTCAGCTGATCGGCGGTAATCGTTGCCGTCCAGGGCAACAGGCCCATCAGCGCCAACATAGACACGGACTTGCCCGAGCCGCTTTCGCCAACGATGGCCATCAACTCGCCCTTGTCGACGGACAGGTCGACGCCGTCCACGGCGCGGAACTTGCCCGAAGCGGTGGCGAATTCGACGGTGAGGTTTCGGATATCCAACAGGCTCATGTCGTCAGCTCCGCTTCAGTTTCGGGTCCAGCGCATCGCGCAGACCGTCGCCCATCAGGTTGATGGCGAGCACTGTGATCAGGATGGCGAGGCCGGGGAAGGTGACCACCCACCAGGCGCGCAGAATGAATTCACGCGCTTCGGCCAGCATGGTGCCCCATTCCGGTGTGGGCGGCTGCGCGCCCATGCCCAGAAAGCCAAGGGCGGCGGCGTCCAGAATGGCGGTTGAGAAGGACAAGGCCGCCTGTACGATGATTGGAGCCAGACAGTTGGGCAATACCGTCTTGAACATCAGCCGGGCCTTGCTTGCGCCTGCCACGCGGGCCGAGGTGACATAGTCTTTTTGCCGTTCCGACAGTACCGAAGCACGGGTCAGTCGCACGTAATGGGGCTGAAACACGATGGCGATGGCGATCATCGCATTGGTCAGCGACGGGCCGAGGATGGCCACCAGTACCAGCGCCAGCAGCAGTGACGGGAAGGACAGGATGATGTCCATCACCCGCATGATCATTGTATCAACCCATTTCGGAGCGAAGCCGGACAGCAGCCCGATGATCACACCGCCTGTCACGGCCACACAGACCACAACGATGCCGACAAAGAAGGAATACCGCGAACCCATGATCAGGCGCGACAGCATATCCCGGCCGAGCGGATCGGTGCCTAGCGGGAAGGCCCAGCTGCCGCCCTCCTGCCACGCTGGGGGCTGCAGGATGTGATTGCGGAACTGCTCGGTCGGGTCATAGGGCGCCAACAGGGGCGCGAAGGCGGCACAGAAGACAAAGGCCAGGAAGACCCACAGCCCGAACACCGCACCGCGGTTTTCACTGAAGTAATACCAGAACTCACGCAGGGCGCTGGGGCGGTTTTCGGTTTTTGGCGCGTTTGCGGACAGTTCAGCCATTACCGCCTCCGGATTTTTGGGTTGATGATGCCATAGAGGACATCGACCAGCAGGTTCACCAGCATTACGATCACGGCGATCATCAGCAGGCCGCCCTGCACCACCGGGTAGTCACGGCGGAATATGCTGTCGACCATCCACTTTCCGATGCCGGGCCAGCTAAAGATCGTCTCGGTCAGGATCGCGCCCGCGAGCAGGGTGCCGACGGACAGGCCAATCACCGTGATCACCGGGATCAGAGCGTTGCGCAGCGCATGCAATCCGTTGATCCGTGAAGGCGAAAGACCTTTGGCGCGGGCGGTGCGAATGTAGTCCTCGCCCAGCACCTCCAACATGGCCGAGCGTGTCTGACGGGCGATCACCGCAAGTGGGATGGTGCCCAGAACGATGGTCGGCAGGATCAGGTGTCGAACGGCCGATCCGAACGCCCCTGACTGACCTGACAAGAGGCTGTCGATCAGCATGAAACCAGTGACGCTTGGGAAGTAGTACAGCAGGTCGATCCTACCAGAGACAGGCGTCCAGCCCAGATTGCCTGAAAACACGATGATCAGAAGCAGCGCCCACCAGAAAATCGGCATCGAATATCCGACCAGCGCTGAGGACATCAGCGCCCGATCGAAGAATTTGCCCCGGTTCACGGCGGCGATCACGCCCGCTGGCAGACCCAGAGCCACCGCAAAGATCATTGCACAGATCGACAATTCCAATGTTGCGGGGAACAGGGCAAAGAACTCATCCCAGACCGGTTTCTTGGTCACAAAGCTTTCGCCCAGATCGCCGTGCATGACACCGACCAGATAATCCCAGTATTGCTGCAGGACCGGTTTGTCGAAGCCCAGCTTCTCGACCATTTCCTGATAGCGTTCCTCGGTCATGCCGCGTTCGCCGGCCATGACGATGATGGGATCGCCCGGCAGGACCCGGATGAACATGAAGGAAATCAGCGTTACGCCCAGAAATGTCGGAACGAACATGCCAAGGCGTGTGAGTAAGTAGCCAAACATCAGCGACCTATGATTGTGAGATCTTTGGGAAAGCTGGTCAGAGACCGGCAGCCATCCTCGGTAACAAGCACGTCATCTTCTATGCGAATGCCGAAATTGTCCAGTTCATAAAGCCCCGGCTCATTGGTCCAGACCATCCCGGGCAAAATTTTCTGGTCATTTCCGCGCATGATATACGGCGCCTCGTGCACGTCGCGACCCAACCCGTGACCCGTCTTGGTGCGGATGCGGTCAGCATAGGGCGAGGCTTCAAGAACGCTGATCACTGCGTCGTCGATATCGTGGGCGGTGACGCCGGGGCGGCAGGCTTCGAATCCCGCAAGGTTGGCTCGCAGAACGGTGTCGTAGACGTCCCTGCCCTCGTCCGAGACCTCTTCGACAAAAAAGGTGCGGGTGATATCGGCGGCAAATCCATGTTTGCGGGCGCCAAAGTCAAACAGCAATGCGTCACCCGGCTTGATCTGGTAATCCGCGCGCGCCTTGCCGTGGGGCCGCGCTGAATTGTCCCCGGCCGCAACGATCGGCGCAAAGGCCAGCGAGGCCGCGCCTTCGGCAAACAGGGCCTGAACAAGGGCCTGCTCGATTTGAATTTCGGTCTGACCGACGCGCACATCCTCGATTACACGGGCCAATGCACGTTCCGAGATATCAATCGCCGCCTGCATTGCCGCCACGTCGTCTTCGGTTTTGCAGATCCGCAGACCCGAAATCTCACGCTCGGCATCGACAATCCGCAGGTTCGGCAGAGCGTTGGTGAACGCCTTGGAGACAAAAACCCGCATCACCTGTCCTTCAACGGCCAGTGATGTCAGCGGCATTTGCTTGGCCAGCGCAGCAAACGCATCGTCATAGCCGGTCTGGTCGTACCAGTCGAAAACGGCGCCTTCGAATCCGACGAGTTTCCACGAGCCCAGCTCAAGATTGGGCACAACCGCGGCCGGAGCGCCTTCGGCCGGGATTACGACCACAAAGGGTCGCTCGTGGCTCATGAAGGGTTTTCCCAAAGCGCGGGTAAAATTCGGACCGGGCACAAGCGCCACGGCATCTACTGACATGTCCTTTGCCAGTTGTCGGTACTCGGACAAATCCGGCATTGGCGCCGACCTCCAGAATAAAAGAAACCGGAGCCGCCGATTGGGCGGCTCCGGTCAGTGAGTGTGATTTACTCGACGCTTACACCATAGAAGATGTGGCCGCCCAGCGGGTGCACCTTGTAGCCTTGCACTTCGTTGCGCATCGGCATGAAGACAACCGAGTGTGCGATGGTCGCCCAAGGCGCCTGCTCCTTGAAGATCGCCTGGGCGTCCTCATAAAGCTTGGTACGCTCGGCCTGATCGGTGGTCTGCTTGGCCTGCAGGATCAGATCTTCAAACGGCTGGTGGCACCATTGTGCACGGTTCGACGCTTCGCGGCCGTCACAGCCCAGCAACACGGCCAGGAAGTTGTCTGGATCGCCGTTGTCACCGGTCCAGCCCAGCAGAACAGCGCCATCGCGGTTTAGCTCTTTCGAGCGCGACAGGTATTCGCCCCATTCATAGGAGACGATTTCAACGTCCACGCCGACTTTGGCGAAATCCGCCTGGATCAGTTCGGCCATGCGGCGGGCGTTCGGGTTATACGGACGTTGCACCGGCATCGCCCAGACCTTCATCGACAGATCGGAAACGCCTTCGGCCTCCAGCATCGCCTTGGCCGCTTCCGGATCATAGGCGTCGTCGGTGATCGCATCGTTATAGCCCCACATGGTCGGCGGGATCGGGTTTTTGGCAACCTGGCCCGAACCCTGGAACACGACGTCGATGATAGCGTTCTTGTCGATCGCCATGTTGAGCGCCTTGCGGACGTTCGGATTGTCGAACGGCTCCATCGTGGTGTTGTAAGCCAGGTATCCGACGTTCAGGCCCTCTTGCTCCATCATGTTGATGTCAGCGTCATCCTTCATCGCCTGAATGTCAGCGGGGTTCGGATAGGGCATGATATGGCATTCGCCGGCCTTCAGCTTTTGATAGCGCACCGAAGCGTCCGGAGTGATCGCAAAGATCAGGTTTTCAACTGCCGCCGGGTCTTTCCAGTAGTCAGCGTTCTGCGCATAGCGGATCACCGCGTCTTTCTGATAGGCCACGAACGAGAACGGACCGGTGCCGATCGGCGCGGTGTTCAGCTTTTCAGGCGTGCCCGCTTCCATCATCGCATCCGCGTATTCCGCAGACAGGATTGAGGCGAAGTCCATCGCCATGTTGGCGACAAAAGGTGCCTCGGGCTTGGTCAGGGTGAATTTCACGGTGTAGTCGTCGACCTTCTCGATGGACTCGACCAGTTCCGGCATGCCCATGCCCTTGAAATATTCCCATGTACCGCCCGAGACCTGATTGTAGGGGTGGCCCTCGTCTTTCTGACGCATGAACGAGAAGATCACGTCATCGGCGTTGAAGTCACGGGTCGGGGCAAATTCATCGTTCGAATGGAACTTGACGCCTTGACGCAGCTTGAAGGTATATTCCAGACCGTCATCGCTGGCCTCGACGCTTTCGGCCAGACCGGGGATCACGTTGGTCGTACCAGTTTCAAACTCGAGCAAGCGGTTGTAGATTGGGTGCGACGAGGCATCAAAGGTCGTACCAGCGGTAAACAGCGCCGGGTCGAAGCCTTCGGGCGAGCCTTCCGAGCAATAGACCAGCGTATTCGCTTGTGCCGCGGCAGCCGACAGGGCGATCGCAGCAGTTGCGGCCATTAGTTTCAGTTTCATGTGGGTCTCCCAGAAATAGTTTTTTTCAGACATTCGCGTTGCTCTTTGTGGCCAGAGCATTCTTGGACGACTCTGTTCGCCGCGAAATCTCTGCCCAATGTATCCAAAATACAAAATCCATTGTCAACTGACTTGCATGCATAGCCGCGGCCAGTTGGCAAACCTGTAGGATACACCAACACGTTCGACCTTTTGGATCGGACGGGCAAGAGGATTTTATAATGGTATGGCCGCACTCTATTGCCGGAAAAAAGGAGCGTATGAGAGTCAGGTTTTGAGGTGCCAGCTTCCGTCTACCATAGCGCTCGTACGACTTTTGGTTTGAGATCAGCCCGAAAAGGTTGGCGTGACACCGACCGGTGGATTCTCATTGATAAAGTCGCCGATGCGGTCCAGTAGTGGTCGGCGCGGACAGCCGGGGCGTGTCACCGCCCCGAGGTTGCGCAGGTTGCCGGGCGCGTCAAATGGCACAAAGCACAGGGGCCACCCGTCGCGCCTGAACTGTTCGGCCGCCAGCGCAGAGACAATAGTGCAATCGTCCGAGTGGCAAATATGCCGACAGATCGTTTCGAACCGCAAGGCGCTCAGGTCGAACCGTTTGCTGACCCGGTGCGCGGGGTCCGATTTAGGCAGGCGGTTTTCCAGTTCATAGCCGAAGCTGTGCGGCAACCGGATAAAATCATGGGCAGGCACATCCCCGGGCGCGATGGACGGCAAATGGCACAGCGGGTGTCCTTCGCGGACGGCCAGAAACAGGGGCTCGGTCCAGATAGAGGTGAAATCAAGCGCTGCCTCGGTGTTAACCTTGGCTACCAGCGCCACATCAAGCGTGTGATCTTCGACCATTCGCAGCATGTTTTGCGGCAGGTCTTCAACCATCGTGACCCGCATGTTGGGAAACAGTGTGCTGAACAGCTCCGAGAAATACTGCGTTAGATATGGGGCCAGGGTCGGGGTCATACCCACTTTGAACGGAACGGCCTCGGGGTCACGGAACTGGGTCGCGGTATCCCGGATGTTTTGAGCGTCTTTCAGGATGCGTTCGGCGATTGCGATCACACGGGTGCCGCAGGCGGTCGGACGCACCTCGTGGTTGAGGCGCAGAAACAGGTCAGTTCCCAATTCCTTTTCAAGCTTTTTGACCTGATTGGACAATGCGGGTTGCGATACATTGCAGGCCACGGCTGCCTGGCTGAACTGGCCGTGTCTGGCGATGGCTAGGACATATTCCAAGTCTCTAAAGTTCATGACCGCAAACCAATTGCGTGCTTTCCAACCGCACGGGGGACGCTCTTTAGATACCTCAACACAGGCTTCGATGCAGGAAAACGGCATCACAATCACTGACAAAACCGTCACCCTGCGCCACTGAATAGTGCCGACTGAGTCCCGAGATACGTCTAACTTATTGAAATTACTTGTCACGCAACCGCCGCACATCACGGCGGGCGTGACTATTTGCATAGGTTATACGTCCAATTCGCAGGATGAATTTTAGCTGACCAACGGTGGCGACTACCCCTTTGCTACGTGGAACGCCCAGACCAGCGGGCGGGCCGCAAAATGCAAACCCATGATGGAGTCCCCCATGTTATCCCAATTCATTGAAGGCTTACGCGCCCGTCTCTTGACCACGTCTACCCTGGCGCAAGAGACATCCCGCGATGGCCAATCCCTGATCAACAACTTCTTTCAAAGCACCGTGGTCGATGACACTCCGGCTTTTGTTCTGGCAAACGACTTCTCGCGCCTGCTGAACTTTGGTGAAATCGTCACCAATAACGCGGTCGCGGCTGTTTTGGCGCAAGGTCAGGATGTCGATGTCTTCAACTTCCGCTCGGGCCGGATTGAGGCCAACAACGGACCCGATGCGCTAGCTACCGGAGTACAGGTCACCGGCAGCGCCTCGGTCCGCAACTTCGGTGAGATTGCGGGTGACTTCAACGGTGTGCAGTTCGCAGGTGCAGGCAGTTCGGGCAATCTCGATAACTTCCGCGGTGGCGTGATCAGTTCGGATAGCCGCGCGGTCGACATTCAGGGCCAAGGCATTGATGTGCGAAACTTTGGTGAAATCATCGGCACCGGCGATCAGCGCAACGGCACGATCTATACCAACAGCACCGCCGAAGATGTTTCGATCTCGAACTTCACGGGCGGCACCATTGATGCGGGTGAAGACAACCAGGGCGCCGGTATTTCGCTGCAGGTCGGCGATGAGGTCGGTGACCGCGTTGAAACCGATGTGTTCAACGGTTTTGGAGCAACCATTCAGGGCCGCGGTCAGGCTGCGTCGAACACCGCGCTGGCCGGTGATGGCATCCGCATCGACGATGGCGCTGAAGGCACGATTCTGGAAACCGAGATCGTCAACAGCGGCTTGATTTCAACCGAAAGCAATCAGGGCACCGCCGCCGGTATCCGCATCGCGGATGGTGCAAACACCGAAGGCGAAATCCTGAACACTTCGACCGGTGTGATCGAAGGTCCGCGCAACGGTCTGTATATCGGCAACGGCGAACATGATCTGCACGTCCTGAACTTTGGTACCATCCAGTCGGGCAGCCGGGCGGTGAATATCGATGGCTCGGGCGTTGTCCTGGTCAATGGCGGTGACATTCTGGGCATCGGTGATCAGCGCAACGGGACTGTCTATGCAGACGACACGGCGCGCAACTACTCGATCAACAACATTTCGACAGGCACGATCGATGCAGGCGAGCACAATAATGGTGCTGGTATCTCTCTGTCGCTGGCCGAAGGCGGTAATGGCGAGATCGAGATCACCAACGATGGCACCATCGCCGGGCGCGGAAACGCGGGCGCCGGTCTGGGCACGGCCGGAGACGGTCTCCGGTTGGAAGGAGCGCGTCAGGAAGGTGGCGGCTTTGGCCCGGCCCTGTTCACGGGAACCGTTACCAACACCGGCACCGTGTCCTCCGAAGGCGCGAATAACACCGTTGGTGCGTTCCGAGCTGTAAACGGCGTCGATTTTCAGGGCCAGTTGGTCAACGAGAAAACCGGCCTGTTCGCAGGTGTTCAGAACGGTGTGTATTTCGGCACCGGTGATCACGCAGGCGGGTCCTTCGTCAATCGCGGCACCGTGACCTCGGACAGCCGCGCGCTGAATATAGACGGTGACGGGCTTGAGGTTGTGAACGAAGGCGACATCCTCGGCACAGGTAATCAGCGCAATGGCACCGTCTATGCCGATGGCACCGCTGACAATTACAGCTTCACCAACACCGGCCTCGTCGATGCTGGCGAAGGCAACAATGGTTCGGCCGTCTCGCTGCAAACTGGCGACACCTCGGGTGATGTGGTTTCGGCAGTTGTCGTCAACGAAGGTACGCTGCAAGGGCGCGGCAACGCGGTCGAAGGCAATCAGGTCGGAGACGGTCTGCGCCTGTTCACCAATCAGGATGATGCCTCGTTTGCGGGAGTGGTCGTCAACGAAGGATTGATCGCGGGTTCCGAAGACTCGGACGCCGCCGCAGGTATTCGCGTGGATGGCGGTTTGAACCTTCTGGGAGCAATCCTGAACGATGGTGAGATCCGCGGTACGGTCAACGCGATCGACGCATCGGACGCCGGCGAAGTGACCATCGTCAATGACGACGAAGGCGTGATCAACGGCAACGTTCTGTTGGGCGGCGGCGATGACATCTTTGTCGACCTGGGCGTCACAAATGGCGATATTGCCGGTGGCGCGGGGGATGACGTGCTGATCTCAGGCGATGCCGACAATGTTCTGACCGGTGGTTTGGGCAATGACTTCATCGACGGGGGCGACGGTATCGACACAGCCGATTTCTCGGATTTGGATGTTGCGGTCGAGGTCTCTCTGGACGCCAACGGCAACGGCACCGCAACCCGTGACACTGGTTTTACCGTTTCGGTCACCGATGCAGTTGTCGATGACCCCGACCAGTTCGGCTCGAACATCCCGGACCCGTCGTGGTTTGTTGAGGAAGCCATCCTGGGCAACTTGTATTACAACATCCATACCTCGGACTTTCCCGGTGGGGAAATCCGCGGACAGTTGCTGGTTGACAACGTTGTGACCGAGAGCGGCATCCGGACAGTCACACTCAGCGGTGGTCTGGACGCGGCGCAAGAGCCGGGCCCGCTGTCGGACAGCGAAGCCACGGGTCAGGCTACGGTCGTCATCACTCAGAACCTGAACACGGGTGTTGTCACCTATTCCAGCGAACTGAGCGTTGTTGGTCTGAACGAAGCCGACCTGAATACGCCGATCCCGGGTGTTGTCTCGGCCATTCACCTGCACAATGCACCTGCCGGTCAAAATGGCGCGGTAGTGCAGGACACGCTGGTGGACGCAGGCGCCACACTGAATACCCAAGCCACAGGAGGCACCGGTGTCGTCGGCCAGGACGTCATCGACAATCAGATTGAAGTCGACGTTCTGCGCTCGATCGAGCGGGTTGTCGGTTCGGATGACAGCGACACGATCGATGTGTCCGGGTTTGACGGCGTGACAATTGACCTGGACCTGAGCGGTCCCGCGCCGAACCCGACCGGCAATGGCGATGAAGGCCCGCAGGACGGTGCCGTTATCGTCAACGGCCAGATCGTCGCCGAAGTCGATAATTTCGAAAACGTTGTCGGTTCCAGCGGGGATGACCTGATCCTGGGCAACAACGAGTTCAACGTGCTCGACGGCGGTGCTGGGAATGACGCCATCCACTCGTTTGGTGGGGCTGACGTCATTATCGGTGGCGAAGGCATCGACACAGCGCTGTTCACCGCAGGGCCAGGCGTTGTTCTGGACCTTGATGAAGAGGGCAACGGTGTCGCCACGGTAAACGCACCGGAAGGGGCCACGTTGGATCAGGTGTTTGGGTTCGAAAACATCAACGGTTCGAACAACGCGGGCAGCCCGAATGGCGGCAACGACATCCTGTCGGGTAACTCAGGGACCAACACGCTGAACGGTCAGGCCGGTGACGACGTGCTGAACGGTGAAGGTGGCGACGATATCCTGATCGGTGGCGCGGGACAGGACACGTTCGTCTTCGCGGGCATCTTCGGCGACGACGTTGTTCAGGACTTCGAGATTGGCATCGACCAGCTGCAATTCGGTGATTTCGGTCCTGACTTCGGCGGCAATGTCAATGTCGCTCAGGATGGCGAAGATGCGCTGATCACCTTTGGTGATGCGGGTTCGGTTCGTCTGGCCGGTGTCAACAGCGCTGACCTGAACGAAGACGACTTCGTCGCATAAGTGATCCCCTGCGGGGCGGCCTTTGGTCGCCCCGCCTGTCAATCCGGAAAGGGCCCAAGACATGTTCCAGAACGCCAATCCTGTCAAATCCGCCTGGGGGTCGCTGCGCAAAGGCTTTGTTGCGGTCGCTGTCTTCAGCCTGTTTCTGAACCTTCTGATGCTGGCCGGACCGCTGTACATGCTACAGGTCTACGACCGCGTACTAACCAGCCAGAACCCCGATACCCTGATTGCCCTGTCGATGCTGCTGGCCGGAGTTTTCGTCGTGATTGCCTGCCTTGACCTGATGCGAATGCGCATCCTTGGCCGTCTGGCCGCCCGGTTCGAGATGAGCGTGGGCGCGCCTGTCCTCGGAGCCGCCATGCGCCGCCGGGTACAGGGTGAAAGCGAGACCGGTGAAAACCTGTTCGAAGACGTAAACGGCTTTCGCGAGTTCATCGCGGGCAACACACTGACCGCGTTCTTCGATGCGCCGTGGATACCGATTTACCTGTTGGTACTGTTTGTTCTGCATCCGCTTCTGGGTCTTTTGGGTCTGGGCGGGGCTGTCACCCTGACCATTATGGCACTGATAAACAACGCTCGCGCCCGTGCTCCGATGCAACAGGCGTCGCAGGCGCGCGGGCGTTCTGACGCGTTGTTTAAAACTGGCGACAACAATGCCGAGCTGGTTCACGCCCTGGGAATGAAAAAAGATCTGGTACGCCGCTGGACGGCGCTGCAGGCGGATGCGCATCAACACAAGACCCGCACCGCAGATCGAATCGCAAGCTTTTCGGTGATGTCCAAAACCATCCGCATGGGTCTGCAATCTGCGGCTCTGGGCCTTGGTGCCGCGCTGGCGATCACCGGAGAGTCCACGGCCGGTATAATGATCGCTGCAACCATTGTTCTGGCCCGCGCGTTGGCGCCAATTGATCAGTTGATCGGCCAGTGGCGCACATTTTTGGCCGCGCGCGGCTCGTACAGCAAGATCAAGCAACTGACCGATGATTTTGCCGAGTTACCGCCCAACCTGCACCTGCCGCGTGCGTTCAATTCTCTGGACGTCCGTATCGCCCAGGCGGCCCCTCCGCGCGCACTGAATGCCACCATTCGTGGAATTGATTTCAATCTGGAAGCCGGCGATGTTCTGGCCGTGATCGGCCAAAGCGGGTCGGGCAAGACCACTTTGGGCAAGATGCTGGCCGGTATTTGGCATCCGCAACGGGGCGAGGTTCTTCTGGATGGCAGCCCGATGTCGAAATGGAACGCCGAGGATCTGGGCAAACAAATCGGGTATCTGCCTCAGGACGTAGGCCTGTTCGACGGTACCATTCGCGAGAACATCGGTCGGTTCTCGACCACCATTGACGATACCGAGGTTCTGCGCGCGGCCCGAGAAGCCGGAGTGCATGAACTGATCAGTAGCCTGCCGGACGGGTACGAAACCCGGATTGGTCAGGGGTTCTTTTTGTCCGGTGGTCAGCGTCAGAGGCTGGCTCTGGCTCGCGCGCTGTATGGCGATCCGTTTGTTCTGGTTCTGGACGAACCGAATTCGGATCTGGATGCGGAGGGCGAGCAGGCCCTGCGCGATGCGTTGCTGGCTGTACAGGACCGGGGCGCGATTGCGATCGTCATGACCCATCGCCCGGCCACGTTGCAGGCGGCCAATAAGGTGCTGGTTCTGCGCAACGGTGGCCAGGCCCAGTTTGGCGACAAGCAGGACGTGTTGAAGGTGAACAGCCGCAATGTGCTGCAAAAACCCCCACGCCCGTCAAGCGAAACTCAGATCTCTGGAGCGGCCCTATGACAGACCTGATCAAATACGCATCTTCCGGCAATGCCGTTGGTTTCCACGAAACTCAGTTGAAAGAAATCACCGATACGTCATCCAGTATCGCGCGGTATGTACTGTTCGGGCTGTTCACACTGGCGGTATTCGTCGGTGGCAGTGTCTACTGGGCCTTCGCCTCGAATTTGGATGGGGCCGTGGTCGCACCCGCCGCTTTCGTGGTTGAGGGCGACCGCAAGACAGTCGAGCATCTGGATGGCGGCATTATCCAATCGATCCTGGTGGCGGACGGGCAGTTCGTCGAGGCAGGGCAACATCTGGTGCAGCTGGATAGTACCGAGATCAATGTTGAACTTAGCGTACAGGGTAGCCAGCTTGGCGAGTTATCTGTCCGCCGCGCGCGTCTGCTGGCGCAGATGAGTGGGCAGATCCAGTTCGACGAAGCCACCGCGCTGGCCGGGTTCCGCACAGGGATGGACCGCTTGCAATGGGTGTCTCCCTACCTAACCCAGAAACAGCTGTTTGACGCCGAGGCGCGCGCCAGACGCACCGAGACACAGATCAACGCGCAGCGCATCACCGGGCTGCGCAATCAGATCACCGGCCTGGATGAGCAACGAAAGGCGACGCGAAACCAGATGGAGATCACGCGGACCGAGCTGACCAACCTGCAATCGTTGCTGGCCAAGGGGTTGGTGGCGGTCACGCGGGTCAGTGCGCGGCAGATCGAACTGGAACGGCTTGGCGGGGTAGATGCCTCGTTGCGCACCCAGATCGCGCAGGCCGAGGATCAGGTGCAGGAGTTGGAGCTGTCGCTGCTTAGCCAGCAAAAACTGCGCGACGAGGTCATCGCCGGGGAATTGGCCGTGGTTGAGGCGCAATTGGATCTGATCCGTCCTCAATTTGCGGGAACTCTGGCTCGGCTGAAGCGGACGCAGGTTCTGGCGCCTGCCAGCGGCCGAGTCGTGAACCTTGGCGTTTCGACAGTAGGCGGAGTGATCCGCCCGGGTGAGCCGATCATGGATATAGTTCCCGCCGATCAGGTCCTGATCGTCGAGGCAAGGGTCAAGACTGGTGACATCGATAAGCTGCGGATTGGTCAGACCGCGCGCATCCGCCTGTCGGCCTTTGCGCAGGCGGACGTGCCTGAAGCCAGCGGTCGGATTTTCGATATCTCGGCCGATGCACTGGAAGATGAACGTACGGGCGAGCCTTACTACAATGCACGGGTCAAGCTGGATGCCGAGCAGCCGCAGGACGTTGCCGCACTGGAACTGGTGCCCGGTATGCCTGCTGATCTGTTCGTTAATACCGGTGAGCGTGCGGTAATCAGCTATCTGTCGCAACCGATCAGTGACCGGTTGGCCAGAACGTTTATCGAATAAGTTGGACCATCTTTGCTTAGAAAATAGGCACAGGCATTCGGTTTGATGGAAAAATTGTCGGTACGGATTTACATCGCGTATCGGCAGACTTCTACTTCGAGGGCGATGAACGATGCAGCTGCCCTGCCCCTTCTGGTGTTTTCCGATCTGGACGGCACGCTATTGGACCACCACGACTACGGCTGGGAAGCCGCCAGACCGGGGCTTGCCCGCCTGAGGAAACTGGGCGCCGGGCTGGTTCTGGCCAGCAGCAAGACGGCTGCGGAAATCGGGCCTTTGCAGCAGGATATGGGCCTGACCCATATGCCCGCCATCGTCGAAAACGGGGCCGGGATACTTTGGCCCGGTGGAACCGACGAGGACACCGATTGCTATCTGCACCTTCGGTCCACGCTGAGGTCTCTGCCGTCGGGATTTGTCGGCTTTGGTGATCTGACCGATAAACAAGTGGCACGGAATACTGGTCTTGGCCTTGCGCAAGCCGTCCTAGCCAAGCGACGCAGGTTCAGTGAACCGGGGCTGTGGACCGGCTCAGAGGTTGATTTGAAAGAGTTCCTGTCGGCGGCCGCACGCGCCGGATTGCACGCCCGACAAGGAGGGCGGTTTCTGACCCTTTCTTTCGGCAAAACCAAAGCAGATGCGATGGCCGAAATTGTCATGCGGTTGCAGCCCCGGCGGACCATGGCACTGGGCGATGCACCCAACGACAGAGAGATGATCCGCGCAGCGGATCAGGGTGTGGTGATTGCCAATCCGGACGGCCTCTCGGTTCCCCTCTTCCCACCTGAAATTGAGGCGCGAATTCTCAGAACAACTCAAAGCGGGCCGCGCGGCTGGTCCAATGCGATACTGACGCTGACGGCAGGGCTCTGACCCAGAAAAGGCACCAGACATGGCAGATTTTCACCAGAACGGAAACATCACGACACTGCATAACCTGCGCAGCAGACCCGCCGGGCAACTGGCGCATGAGATTTCGGTCTTTGCCGAAACACGCAAGATCACCCTGATCCTGCCCTGCCTCTATTCCGAATTGGAAGGGCCGGCGCTGGCGAGTATTTTGGAGGAACTGGCCCAAGTGCCCTATTTGCACCGTATCATCATCGGTCTGGATCAAGCAGATGAGGCGCAGTACCGCCACGCGCGTGCATTCTTTGCGAATCTCCCACAAAACCATGCGGTGATTTGGAATGACAGTCCACGCCTGACCAAATTGCAATCGCATCTGCGGAAGCTGGGGTTGGCCCCGCAGGAACCCGGCAAAGGCAAGAACGTCTGGTCCTGCATCGGTTACCTGCTGGCCTGCGCCGACAGTTCGGTGATGGCAATTCATGACTGCGATATCGTCACCTATGATCGGCAGATGCTGGACCGGTTGGTCTATCCGGTCGTCAATCCTACCTTTCCATTCCAGATGGCCAAGGGGTTTTATCCCCGCGTTGGCGCGGGCAAGCTGAACGGCCGTGTTACGCGCCTGTTGGTCAGCCCTCTGTTGATTGCGCTGAAGAAAGTGATCGGAGACCGCGATTACCTCGATTACCTGCGCAGCTTCCGCTATCCGCTATCAGGTGAATTCGCCATTCGCACGCCTACCCTGCCCGATCTGCGCATTCCGTCAGATTGGGGCTTGGAGATCGGAGTTCTGTCCGAGGCGTGGCGCAATCTGGCGCCGAAATCCGTTTGTCAGGTCGAGATCGCGGACAACTACGACCACAAGCATCAGGACCTGTCGCCCGAAGACGCCAATCGCGGCCTGTCCCGCATGTCCACCGATATCTGCAAGGCAATCTTCCGCAAGCTGGCCGCCGATGGCACGGTTTTCACCCCCAACACCTTCCGCACGCTCAAGGCCACGTATTATCGTTCCGCACTGGACTTGTTGGAGGGCTATTATACCGACGCCAAGATGAACGGGCTGGAGCTGGATCGTCACAAGGAAGAGAAATCCATCGAACTGTTTGCCGAAAACATCATTCGCGCCGGTCAGGTCTTCCTCGACAACCCGCACGAAACGCCGTTCATCCCGACATGGAACCGTGTGCATTCAGCCGATCCAGAGTTTCTGTTGCGTCTGAAGGCAGCGGTGTCCGACGATCTGGCCGAGTTCATTCCGCGTTCGTGATCCAGCGGCACTGATACGGCGCCAGTACGATATCGGGGCCGTTGGCGGCTAGGATTTCTCCGGTCAGGGCATCGGTCCAAACCTCCTCGGCGATCATGTTGATCTCGGCTGGGCTGACAGGGACCGGTTCGGCCGAGACATTGTGCAGCGCAAAGATAGACTGACTGCGGTCCAGGCTCTGCCGCCAAAGGCCAAAGACACGATCTTCCAACCGGAGAGTGAATTGCGTGGCATTCGGGTGGAATGCGGGTTGTTGCGCCCGCAGGCGCAGGCGGCGTGAAAGCTCCGACAACACCAGCGCCTGATTTGACCCCGGATCGGCCAGCCGCGCCAGCAGGTCGGGATAGTGCCAGCGGTGCCGGTTGATCGCCCGGTTCATAACACGCCGTTCCACGGCCTCGTGATCGTTGGGCGTGGCCAGCAGGGAGTGAATGTAGAAGGCCGGTATCCCCTCAAGTGACATGACAATGGTCTGGGAACAGATGAACCGGGCCAGATGATATTGATCCTCACCGGCAAATGTCCCGCGCATCGCCTCAAAATATCCACAGTTCAGTTCATAGGGCTCTTCGCGCCCATCCGGCAGTGCTCGCATCGACACCAGCCCGCCGATCCGGCGCACGGTGTCGATCATGCGCTCTTTCTCATCGGGGGGCAGAACCCCTTCGGCGGGGCGCATCCCAATGCCGTCATGGCTGGCGGTGAAATTCAGATAGGCACAGCCCAGTTGCGCGGGCGGCATCGCAACCTGCCATTCGCGTAGGTAACGTGCTGTACCCGACTGCATCGCGTGCAGGATCAGCGGTGGCAGAGGGAAATTGTAAACCGCGTGCGCCTCATTCCGGTTGCCGAAATAGCTGAGGTTTTCGGTGCGCGGCACGTTGGTCTCGGTCAGCAGCACCAGCGTTTCGGTGGTGAAATCGCACAGCAGCCGCAGCAGTTGCACGATGGCATGGGTTTGCGGCAGGTGGATGCAATTTGTGCCGATCTCTTTCCAGACAAAGGCCACTGCATCCAGCCGCAGGATACGCACCCCCTTGTCGATATGCAGGCGGATGATCCGCAGCATCTCAACCAGCACTTCAGGGTTTGAGAAATCCAGATCCACCTGATCGTGGCTGAAGGTGCACCAGACGTGTTTTTCGCCTTGATTGGTTTCGACCTGCCGCAACAGAGGCGTGGTGCGCGGGCGCACGACCTGAGACAGATCATCTTCGGGTGAGGCTTCGTAAAAGAACCGGTCGTGCGGCGATTTCCCCTGCAGGAAATTTGTAAACCACGCGCCCTGGCTTGAGACATGGTTCAGCACCAGGTCCGACATCAGGTGAAAGTCGCCCGCGATCCGGGTGATATCGGTCCAGTCCCCCAATTGCGGACTGACGGTGTAGTAATCGGACACCGCAAACCCGTCATCCGAAGTGAAAGGAAAGAACGGCAGAATGTGCACCCCGTTCACCACGCCGCTCAGATGCCGGATCAGGAAATCGTGCAGCAGGTCCAGTGGCTTGTGGGCCTGATCCTCAATCGAGTTTCCATAGGTGATCAGGACGCTGTCTTTTTCCGACCACAGCTTGTTGCCCGGCTTGCGCCCCTGTTTGCGCCGGTGCGTCCCCGCGGGCCAGAAAGCCCCGGTAACCTGGCGGGCCAGATCGGCTTGATCATGATCGGGGTAAATCTGAACGAGCAAATCGTTCAGTCGGCGGGAAAAGCTGGTGTTCGCACTGGTCAAGGGTCACAGGGCCTTCGCTGTATCCGCCTGATGGTTTTCCAGAATGGTCCACCTGTCAAACATCAACTGAGCGACCGGCCTTTCTTTGGGCAAACGCCCGCGCGCCTGCTCAATTCTTGATCAAACCCCGTAGCGGGCCATGAACATGTCCACCGCCTGCAGCGCGATTTCGTCGATTTCCGACTGGCTGAAACTGGTCTGGATGCCCAATGCAGCCTTGGTCCAGATCCGCACCTTGCACAGCTCCGAGAATTGCTCCGCCGCGATCTGGACGTTTTCAATGGCCAGCTCGCCTTTTTTGACGGCCTTTTCCAGATACTCAACCATGTGGCGCTGGCCATTTTGAGGCCCGGCTTCGAAAAACGCCATTCCCAGCTCGGGGAACCGGTCGCGCTCGGCCACGCAGATCCGAAAGACCTGTTGCGAAAAATCGGAAACCAGAAATGCGGTCAGCTGAGTGGCGGTGATCGTGAGGACTTCGCGCGCCGGCTTGGAATCATCGATCATCGAGATGACGTTTTCGGCCAGACGTTTGCATTCGGTCTGTGCGACCTCCATGAACAGAAGTCGTTTGTCGGGGAAATAACTGTAGAGCGTCGCCTTGGACACACCGGCGGCGCGGGCGATGTCATCGACGCTTGCGCCTTCGAACCCATCCGCCATGAAAACCTCTCGGGCGCCACGCAAAACCTGATCGAATTTGCGACCCGTACGAAGGATGGCGGCTGTCTCTGTCATGGGCTCTCCTTGGTTGAATGATCCCCTAAAACTATAAACCGTTCGGTTCAGATACAACGATTCGCGTGATCTCCTTCGGTATGACGCTGTGGAATCCGTTCATTTTCCCGTCAGAACCTAGTGCGTGATGACCGCGTTTGCTAAACGCTTGCCGCTCCGTCATACAATGCTAACACTCTGGCCATGGTCGAAATCTTTCTACGCACGCTTCCGTTTTTTGCGATCATCGGCCTGGGATACTGGGCCGGTCGCAGCCGTTTTTTTACCGAAGAAGCAACCGCCTACCTAACCAAATTCGTGTTTTTCTTCGCGCTGTCGGCAATGCTGTTCCGCTTTGCCGCAACCCTGCCCTTCGCCGAGATTTTCAACGGCCGTCTTGTACTGGGCTATTTGCTGGGCACTGTCGTTGTCTATGCGCTGGCGACACTGGTTGCGTGGATGCGGGGACTCGACATTCCCACTGCTGCGGTCGAGGCCCAATGCGCCGCCATCGGCAATGTCGGCTTTCTGGGTCTTCCGATGCTGGCCCTGCTGTTGTCCGAAGCCGCCATCGGGCCGGTTATGTTGGTCCTGACAGTTGATCTGGTGGTGTTTTCGTCCCTGATCGTAATCTTGATCAATGCCGGGCGCGACGGGCGGTTGACGCCGGCGACCCTGCGTCTGATCGGGATGGGTTTGCTGAAAAATCCGATGATCGTTTCGATATCTGCCGGACTGTTGTGGTCAGCATTTCAGGTGCCGGTCCCTGACCCGCTGAACGATTTTCTGACCATTCTCGGGGGGGCCGCCACGCCGGGTGCGCTGTTTGCCATCGGTGCCTCGCTTGCTTCTAAATCAGCCGAACGCGTGCAGGTCGCGGCGTGGCTCAGCTTTTGCAAGCTGGTCGTCCATCCGGCCTGCGTTGCCGTGGCGCTGTTGTGGTTGATCCCGGTGGCTGCGTTTCCGGCTGCGGTAGCCATTGCAGCTGCGGCTCTGCCGGTGGCGGGGAATGTCTATATTCTGGCCGCCCATTACCGCGTGGCCCCGCATCGGGCATCCGCAGCGATCCTGCTGTCCACAGCCGCCAGCATCCTGACCGTGCCGGTTGTGATCGCCTGGGTCGCAACACTCTGAGCTGCATCTTCAAAAAATACGCGCGCCGAAGGTACGCGGCCTTTACGCCGCGTCCCTGTAGGTTTAGCCATGTCGCGACCCAAAGCTAAGGACACTGCAAGATGGAAACCCTTTCGGAAAACGCCTGTTTCGGTGGCGTGCAGGGCGTTTACCGCCATACCTCCGCAGCCTGCCAATGCGATATGACTTTTGGCCTGTTTCTTCCCTCCGAAGCCAAGGATGGGCCGGTTCCGGTTCTGTGGTATCTGTCCGGCCTGACTTGCACACATGAGAACGCCATGACCAAGGCGGGCGCTCAGGCCTGGGCGGCCGAACAAGGCATCGCCGTGGTCTTCCCTGACACTTCGCCGCGAGGCGAGGGCGTGGCTGATCACGAAGACTACGATCTGGGCCAGGGCGCCGGGTTCTATGTGAACGCGACGCAATCCCCCTGGGCACCGCATTTCAACATGTGGGACTACGTGGCAAACGAGCTGCCCGCCCTGCTGGCCGAAAACTTTTCCATTGATATGGATCGTCAGGCCATCACCGGCCATTCGATGGGGGGGCACGGCGCGCTGACACTGGCGATGAATCTGCCGGGGCGGTTCCGGTCGGTTTCGGCCTTTGCACCGATCTCGAACCCGACTGGGTCGGATTGGGGTCGCAAACAGCTGAGCGCCTATCTGGGCGATGACGAGGCCGCTTGGGCCAAACACGACGCCTCGGTGCTGATGAAGGAAAACGGCTTTGACGGCCCGATCCTGATCGACACCGGCGCCAATGACCAGTTCATCGACCTGCTGCGCCCCGAGGCGCTGGCGCAGGCAATCGCAGAACGCCGCCAGCAGGTCACCTATCGCCTGCAGCCGGGCTATGACCATTCCTATTTCTTTGTGTCCACCTTCATGGAAGACCACATCACCTTCCACGCCGAAGCGCTGTATGGAGACTGAGACATGAGCAATTTCGACTATGACCTGATCATCATCGGGTCCGGCCCGTCGGGGCGGTCGGCAGCGATCCAGGCAGGTAAGCTGAAACGCCGGGTGCTGGTGGTCGATCGCAAGGACCGGTTCGGTGGCGTGTCGGTGCATACCGGTACGATCCCCTCCAAGACGCTGCGCGAGACGGTGCTGAACCTGTCCGGTTGGCGCGAGCGCAGCTTTTACGGCCGCTCCTACCGGGTCAAAGATCAAATCCGCGCCGAGGACCTGAAGGCGCGTCTGCACATGACGCTGGATCACGAGGTCGATGTGCTGGAGCACCAGTTCAACCGAAACCATGTGGAGACGCTCAACGGTCTGGCCAAATTCGTCGGCCCGCACGAGGTTGAGGTCGCAACGGACGCGGGTGAAACCACGCGCCTGACAGCGGCCAAGTTCCTGATCGCGACCGGAACCAAGACCTATCGCCCGGATTACGTGCCCTTCAACGGCAAGACGATCGTGGATGGGGATGAGTTCCTCGAGATGGCTGAAATCCCCCGCTCGCTGGTTGTGATCGGAGCCGGGGTTATCGGGGTGGAATATGCCACCATGTTCTCGGCGCTGGATGTGCGGGTAACACTGATCGAGCCGCGCGACACGTTCTTGGATTTCATCGACAGCCGCCTGATCCATGATTTCACTCATCAGATCCGCGAAAACGGCGTTGACCTACGCTTGGGGTCTGCGGTTGAGAAAATCGAAGATGCGGGTGCCCATGTCGAACTGACGTTGGAAAACGGCCGCCATGTCCGGGCCGAGATGCTGTTGTTTGCTGCTGGCCGTATGGGCGCGACGTCCAGGCTGAACCTGGACGCCGTCGGGTTGGAAACCGATCACCGCAACCGGATCAAGGTGGATCGCAAAACCTATCAAACTGCTGTGCCGCATATTTATGCAACCGGCGACGTGATCGGGCACCCGTCGCTGGCATCGACTTCGCTGCAACAAGGCCGGGTGGCCGCCTGTCATGCGCTGGACACACCCACCCTGCCCGAAAGCCCGTGGTATCCCTATGGCATCTACTCGGTGCCCGAGATCTCCACCTGCGGCATGTCCGAGGAGGAACTGCAGGAACGCGGCATTCCTTATGAAGTCGGCGTGGCGCGGTTCCGTGAAACCTCGCGTGGGCATATCATGGGGTTGGAGCACGGGATGCTAAAGATGCTGTTCTCGCTGAAAACCCGCCGGGTGCTTGGCGTACAGATTGTTGGCGAAGGCGCAACCGAGCTGATCCACATTGCACAGGCGGTATTGAACCTGAAAGGAACGGTGGACTACTTCGTTCAGAACACCTTCAACTATCCGACGTTAGCCGAGGCCTACAAAATAGCAGGTCTGGACGCCTTCAACCGGATGCCAATCCCGGACGAGTTCAAGGTAAAAAAGAAGCCCGCTGCACCTGCCAAGAAAGAGGCAAAACGCGCGTGACAACCCTGTTTGTCGATGGCGATGCTTGTCCGGTAAAGGCCGAGGCCGAACGCGTGGCGACCCGGCACAAAGTGCGGATGGCGTTGGTATCGAATGGCGGGCTGCGGCCATCGGTGAATCCTCTGGTGCAGGTCGTCATCGTGGCGGAAGGCGCGGACGAGGCGGATAAGTGGATCGCGGAACGGTGCGGGCGTGGGGATGTAGTGGTGACCTCCGACATCCCATTGGCCGCGAAATGCGTTGAGGCTGGGGCGCGCGTGCTGCGCCCTAATGGTGAAGCGTTTACGGCGGCCAATATAGGTCAGCAACTGGCAATGCGCGATCTTATGGCTGACCTGCGTGCGGCCAATCCATTGGGGGCTGGTGGCGGCGGAAAGCCTTTTGGCAAAGCGGACCGGTCGCGGTTTTTGGACGCACTGGAGCGGGAATTGAGGGCGGCACAGCACGGGTAGCGCTCCCGCCCGTCAGAGACGCATCAAAGATGCGCCCCCTCCGGTTAGGCCGGGCAGCGCTGCGCGCTGCGGTTCCGCCCTTGTAAATCTGGGCCGGGATTGGTTCAGTCGGTGCGAGCTGGATTGATCTGACGGGGGCACAACATGCCGATTGAAGCCGTAATTTTCGACATCGGGAACGTTCTGATCGAATGGCAGCCGGAACGTTATTACGACAAGGTGATCGGTGAAGAACGCCGTCGCGCCATGTTCACCGAGGTCGATCTGCATGGAATGAACGATCTGGTGGATCAGGGGCATCATTTCACCGACACGATCTACGACTGGGCCGAGAAGTACCCCGAATGGCGCGAAGAAATCCGCATGTGGCATGACAAGTGGATTGAGCTGGCCGCGCCCGAGATTCCCCACTCGGTTCGTTTGCAGCGGGCCTTGCGTTCCAAGAATATCCCCGTTTTCGCACTGACCAATTTCGGCGTGCAGAACTTCGACTATGCCACCGCGGTTTACCCGTTTCTGAACGAGTTTGACCGGCACTATGTCTCGGGCCGCATGAAGGCTGTGAAACCGCATGTTCAGATTTACGAAATGGTCGAAGCTGATTGCGGGGTTGCCCCCGAGGCCTTGCTGTTCGCCGATGACCGGATCGACAATATCGAAACGGCGCGGGCGCGCGGGTGGCAAACGCATCACTTTACCGGCCCGCAAGGCTGGGCAGACCGTCTGGTGTCCGAGGGCCTGTTGACCGAGGAGGAGGCCCGATGAACGTCCTGCAAATCCCGTTTGCCCAAGGAGAGGCCAATCTGGATTGGGTGGAACTGACGCAAGCCTTTGTCGACGGACATCAGCGGCCCAAGGCTCAGATCGAAGATACGTTCCTTTATCGCGATGCTGACACGCTGCTGTCGCGGTCGGCCTGGATT
Source organism: Ruegeria sp. AD11(2025) (assembly GCF_056542405.1). Classification (NCBI taxonomy): domain Bacteria; kingdom Pseudomonadati; phylum Pseudomonadota; class Alphaproteobacteria; order Rhodobacterales; family Roseobacteraceae; genus Ruegeria; species Ruegeria sp. AD11(2025). The sequence goes on from NZ_JBQFZU010000005.1 coordinate 26,644, forward strand.
GACGGGCTGGGTATCGCCGTGAAATCCACCACCATTTTCCCGGGCAATGTTCAGGCCGGGCGCCCTGTGATTGATGGGTCCGTCAGCATTTATGACGACGCAGATGGGCGATTGGCGGCATTGGTCGACTTTTTCCTGGTGACAAAGTGGAAAACAGCCGGGGACAGCCTGCTGGGAGCATTGCGGCTGGCGAACCCGGACAGTCGCAACATCCTGATCGTTGGCGCCGGGCCGGTGGCCCGATCCTTGTGCGAAGCCTTTGCTGCCGGTTATCCGAAAGCCAAAATACGAGTGTGGAACCGCACCACCGCCAAGGCCGAAGTTTTGGCCGCGAAACTAGGGCATGTCGACGTCGAGTATGATCTGGCGGATGCCGTGAACCGGGCCGATATCATCCTGACTGCCACAATGAGCACTCAACCATTCATCAAGGGCGAATGGTTACGCCCGGGTCAGCACTTGAACCTTGTCGGTGCGTATCGGCCCGATATGCGCGAGGCCGAAGACCTCGCGCTACAACGTGCGCGTATCTTCATGGACAGTTTTGACTCAACTGTTGATCATATCGGTGAGATCAAGATTCCTATCGAACAAGGCGTGATCACGCGCAGTGATTTGGTGGCCGACTATTATGATCTGGACCAGTTTGCCCCCGACCCAACAGCGATCACACTGTTCAAGAATGGTGGTGGCGCGCATCTGGACCTGATGACCAGCCAATACATCATCAGCAAATATCAGGTGTGATCAGGCGGCGGCCACCTGAGGTCTGTTCTCGCGGATGGGCAGGTGGACGATGGCGCTGAATGCTCCAACGGCGACACCGATCCACCAGACCATTGTGTAGTCGCCATAGACGTCATACATGCGCCCTCCCAGCCAGACGCCGAGGAAGCCTCCGATCTGGTGGCTGAGGAAGATAAAGCCGTAGAGCGTGCCCATGTAGCGCAGACCGTAGAGATGCGCGACCAGGCCCGAGGTCAGCGGTACAGTGGCCAGCCAGAGCGAACCCATAACGACGGAAAACACGATGACAGACACCGGTGTGATCGGCATGATGATGAAGATGGCGGCTGCAAGGGTGCGGCCGGTATAGATCGCCGCAAGCAGGTATTTCTTGGGGAAGTGGCTACCTGCCCAGCCCGCCAGCAGCGTGCCGCCGATATTCGCCAATCCCACCAGCGAGATTGCCACGGCGCCCAAGGCTGATGTGGTTGTGATACCTAAAGAATGCAGGACACCGCCGGGCTGGATCGGGCCACACATCTCGGTCACAAAGGCCGGGAAATGCGCGGTGATGAAGGCCAGTTGATAGCCACAGCTGAAAAAGCCCAGAAATATCATGGCGTAAGACGGATCGCTGAAGGCACGGCCCAGGATCCGGCTCATGCTCTCCTCCAGCTCGGCATTGCTGACCGGTTGCGGCGCGCGCATGAAGGGCAGCGTCAGTACTAGGGCAAGGATTGCGGCGGCGAAGACAATGAAGACCTGCTGCCACGGCAAAAATGTCATAAGCCACTCGGCCGTCGGGGCACCGATCACCTGACCGAAACTGCCGGCGGCCGTGATAATTGCCAGAGACATCGAGCGGTTCTTGTCGGAAGAGGCACGCCCGACCACGGCCAGCACAACACCGAACCCGGTGCCAGCGATGCCGAAGCCCACCAGCCACGCATACATCTGGTGTCCGAACGGAGTAATCGACCAGGCCGAAAGCACCATGCCCGCCGCATATGTCAAAGCCCCAAGGATGATCGCCTTTCGGTCGCCGATTTTTTCGGCAATCGCAGCAAAGATCGGTTGTCCGATGCCCCAGGCAAGGTTCTGGATCGCGATCGCCAGTGAAAAATCGGTCCGCAACCAGCCGAACTCGCTGGCAATGGGAATCTGAAACACTCCGAATGAGGCGCGCACGGCAAAACTGACCGTGATGATAATACATCCAACGATCAGGATCGGGTTAAGCAGGCGAGCAAATTGCGGCATTCGGACCTCGGGGTATTGGTCCGGCGGAAGTTAGCGGTTTTGGGCAACGCGTCAAATCAGCAGATTTGCGGTTTCGGTTAAGGAAAATTGATGCGTCAACAAAATGGCTGCTTTTCAAGCCTGAATGGGGGCGCTATGGCTCGGCTTCATGACGGATTTGATTTCGCTATATAACGACCGCGTTGCCGAGGGCAGTCTGACACGGGACGACGCGCAAGAGGCCGTGCTCCCCCATTTCGAGCGCATTCGCGCAGCCCTTGCCGCTCCGGTCAAGCGCGGGCTGTTTCGCAAGGCCCCGCCTGCGCCGAAAGGCTTGTATCTGTGGGGCGGCGTCGGGCGCGGCAAGTCGATGCTGATGGATATGTTTGTTGACGCGTTGCAGGATATCCCTGCGCGACGTGTACATTTCCACGCCTTCATGCAGGAAATCCATGCGGGTATGCACAAAGCCCGTCAGGACGGTGTCGAGGATGCGCTGGCCCCGGTGGCTCAGGAGGTTGTGAAGACTGTCAAACTGCTGGCCTTTGACGAGATGCAAATCACCGACATCACCGATGCCATGATCGTAGGGCGGCTATTCGACCTGCTGTACGATGGCGGCGTTGTGGTCGTGACGACCTCGAACCGGCATCCCGATGATCTGTATAAGGACGGGCTGAACCGCCAGCTGTTCCTGCCCTTCATTGCGCATATCAAGGAACAGCTTCAGGTGTGGGAGTTGGTCTCACCCACCGATTACCGCCAGAACCGGCTGGAAGGGGCGCCGGTCTATTTCACGCCGATCGGCCCAGAAGCACGACAGAGCGTTCGCAGCGTCTGGAATGACTTGTCGGGTGGCGACGCAGAACCACTGATCCTGCAGGTCAAGGGTCGAGCGGTCGAGTTGCCCGCCTTTCGCAACGGGGTTGCGCGGGCGTCCTTCTACGATCTATGCGGGCGGATGCTGGGGCCTGCAGACTATCTGGCGATTGCCGAGGAGTTGAAGGTTTTGGTATTGGAAGACATTCCGCGCCTGTCGCGGAACAACTTCAACGAGGCCAAGCGGTTCGTGACGCTGATTGATGCACTGTATGAAGCAAAGGTGCGCCTGATTTGTTCGGCTGCAGCCGAGCCCGAGATGCTGTATGTCGAAGGCGAAGGGACGTTTGAATTTGAACGCACCGCTTCACGCCTTCGCGAAATGCAAGATCAGGATTGGGGGCAATAGAGGGCTCTATCGCCGCCGCGCGTCGTTTGCGACCCATGCGGTTTGTCGACTAGATGAAGCTTTTGCGGGCTTTCTTCAGCCGTTTTCGCGTAGGATGTTACCGGCCAGATAAAGCGAGCCGCAAATCAGCACGCGGGCTTGCGGGTCTGCGGCCACGATTGTGTTCAGCGCATCGGTAACGCTGTCGGCGGTTGTTGCAGCCAGGTTGACCTTGGCCGCAGCGGCGGCGGTGTCTTCGGCGCTGAGCGTAGCGGCCTCTCCGGGAATGGAAACGGCGGTCAGGCTTAGCGCCTGTTTCGCCAGCGGGGCCAGATAGCCAGAGACGTCCTTGGTGTTGAGCATACCGCAGATCATATGCGTCGGGCGGTCGGGCAGCTTGGCCAGAACATCGGCCAGTGCAATCCCGGCGGCGGCGTTGTGGCCACCATCCAGCCAAAGCTCGGCCTGCGGCGCGGCTGCGACCAGCGGGCCGGTTTTAAGGCGTTGCATCCGAGCGGGCCATTCGGCTTTGGTCACGGCGGCCTCATAGGCCTCATCGCCCAAATTCAGGTGGCGCAGAACAGCCAGCGCGGCGCCGGCGTTCTGGAGCTGGTGTGCTCCTAACAGGTTCGGCAGTGGCAGGTCACGCAGGCCGGTTTCGTCCTGATAGACCAGACGGCCGTTTTCCTCATGCACATGCCAGTGCTGACCGTGGATCAGCAATGGGGCCCCAAGGCGTGCAGCGGTGTATTCGATGACCTCCAACGCTTCGTCTTGTTGTGGCCCAACGATGCAGGGTATGCCGGGTTTGATAATGCCTGCCTTTTCGGCGGCAATTTTGCCCAGCGTGTCGCCCAGAAATTGCTCATGGTCGATCGACACCGGCGTGATCACCGTGACAGCCGGCTCATGAATGACATTGGTGGCGTCCAGACGGCCGCCAAGTCCGACTTCAAGAAGAGTGTAATCTGCCTGCGCCCGAGCAAAGGCTAGCAGTGCGGCGCAGGTCGTGATCTCGAAATAAGTGATGTTTTCACCATTGTTGGCGGCGTAGCATTCATCCAGAACCTTCGTCAGATCGGGTTCCGAGATCAGCTCTCCGGCCAGTCGGATGCGTTCGTGGAACCGTGCCAGATGCGGTGAGGTATAGGCATGGGCCGACAGCCCTGCCCCTTCCAGCCCCGCGCGGATCATGGCCTGAGTCGAGCCTTTGCCATTGGTTCCGGCGATATGGATCACCGGCGGCAGTTTGGTCTGTGGGTTGTCCAGTGCGGTGAGCAAGCGCCAGACGCGATCCAAGGTCAGGTCGATGATCTTGGGGTGCAAGGCCATCATCCTGTCGAGAATGACGTCAGATGTCTGGCTGGTCATTTCTCGTCCACGTCCTCAGCCGGTGCTTCGGCAGGGGTTTCTTCGGGTTCAGGCGCAGGCAGGTCGCCTTTCACCGCCGGAGGCTGATTCATCAGCATTCGTGTGATGGTGATCAGTTCTTCGCGCATCTCGGTGCGTTTGGTGACACGGTCCAGCATCCCGTGATCCAGCAGATATTCGGCGCGCTGGAAACCTTCGGGCAGTTTTTCACGGATGGTCTGTTCGATCACACGCGGACCGGCAAAACAGATCAGCGCGTTGGGTTCGGAAATATGCACATCCCCCAGCATCGCATAAGATGCGGTCACGCCGCCCGTGGTGGGATGGGTCAGCACGACGATATAGGGCAGGTTCGCCTCTTTCAGCATCTCGACGGCTACGGTGGTGCGCGGCATCTGCATCAGGCTGAGGATGCCCTCCTGCATCCGTGCGCCGCCCGCGGCCGAGAACAGGATCAGCGGGCGCTTGAGCTTCACCGCCTCTTGCGCGGCGGCGATGATGGCGTTGCCGACATACATGCCCATCGAGCCGCCCATGAAGGAGAAATCCTGCGCGGCCGCGACGATTGGCGTGCGGCCGATCTCTCCGCTGGCGACCAGCATCGCCTCTTTCTCGCCGGTCTTTTTCTGCGCGGCTTTCATGCGGTCAGGGTATTTCTTCTGATCGCGGAAATGCAGCGGGTCGTCTTTGGGGGCAGGAACATCGACTTCGGTGAAAATTCCACCGTCGAACAGGTGCTTGAACCGGTCGCGCGGGGTGATCGCCATGTGGTGACCGCACTGGGTGCAGACGTTCTGATTTTCCGCCAACTCGCGGTGGAACAGCATCGTGCCGCATTCGTCGCACTTGTGCCAAAGGTTTTCGGGCACTTCCCGGCGCGAGAAGATCGAGTTGATCCGGGGGCGGACGTAGTTTGTGATCCAGTTCATGTCGGAACCTTGCTTGAGCGGCTTTGACGTCAAATAAGACGCAACGGCAGGAAATGCAATCAACGCCTGAGTGCAAGACGCGCTGTCAGCCAACAGACAATCATCACGGCGAAATCCACGAACAGCCATTGTCGCAACAGCCCGGTCTCTGTCATCTCATACGGCAGCAGGTAGAGTGCAAGACCGCTAAGGGTGTCAGGCAGTGAGATGAATAACAGCGCGACGGTATTGTTGAGGAAATGCAATGCGATAGCGGGTCCCAGTGTTCCGGATCTTGCGGTCAGATCCGCCGCCAGCAGACCGAAAGCAAAGGCCCAGACCGTCACGAGAAGCGCATTGTCGCCGGTCACACCCGGCGCGTAATGCCCGGCGGCGAACAGAGCCGAGGGCAGGCCCATCCAGATCACCGGAGACCGGAACCTGGCCGCCAGGGACTGCTGGATATAGCCGCGAAACAGCACTTCCTCGGCGCTGGTCTGAATCAGTACCGCAAGGGCTGATACAGGTAGTAAAAGCAGCCATGAGGACAGGGCAAGATTCTGGGTCAGCGGCTCACCCATTCCATAAGGTGGCAAAAGGGCCATCACCACGCCCAAAACCACCAGTGCCAACGCCACAAGAATGAACTGCTGCCGGAACAGATTGCGTTGCCCCAGAATCGCCCTCAACGACCGGTGTTGCATTTGCCGGGCCGCAACAGCGACGCCCAGCGTCAGAAATCCGAAACTCATCAGCAGAAGCAGAGTGGCCAAAACTGAGGTGCCGCGCAGAAACCCCTGCGCCTGATCCGGGGGAATCAGACCTCCGATAAGGGCGAACAGAACTGAATTCAACGTCACATACAGCACGCCGACAATAACCAGTCCGACCAGCAGGCGCCAAAGCTCGGGCCGGGCGCGGGCATCAGCCACAAGCCGTTCGTGGGCGGAGTAGGCGGCGGGTTCATGCATTGTTGCCGGTGCCTTCGCCTTCGATAGAATGCGGTATGTCCGGGAAGACATCTGCGGTGTTCTCAACCGTGTTGAGCCTGTTCGACAATGTGGTGAGATATCCCGCAACGGTCTGCAAAAGTTGAACTGCGACTGAGGCGTCGCTTTCGATTACGGCCCTCAACTCTTCAGCGCCGATGCGCAGGAAGGTGCAATCCGTGATGGCTTCCAGATCCAATTGGCGAAGATCGCCGGTGATGATCGACAGATCGCCAATCAGGCGACCGGGTTCGATGATCGAGATGGGTCGCTTGCCGCCGCCTTCTTCGGTCCAGATCAGTTTGGCCTGACCCTTGATGCACAGATAGGCCGCATCGGGTGACTGTCCGCGGGTAAAGATCATCTGACCCTTGGCCACTTCATACCATTGTGCCGAGAATGCCAACAGGCGCTGGTTGCGCGCGTCTATGCCCGAAAACAGCTCGGTCGAGGCGATAATCTGCAGTTTCCGGCTCAGATCAGCCGAGGTCCCTTCCTTGTGGTCTTCCTGGGTTCGCGCGACGCCGTCGATGCGCCCATCCTTGATTTCGATGAACAGATCATAGGCCTCGGGGTGGGCAAAGTGATCTTCCATGAAAATCATGATCGAGTCGGGTAGCAGTTCGCGTAGCCGCAGGCGCGTGCGCAGACGGCTTTGCGAGTCATGGCTGGCCAGCGCCTTGTCGAGGATCAGAATATCGGGACGTTTGATGCCAGCGCGAGAAAACGCCGCGCGCTCCTGAAACACGGTCGGCAAGTTGTTCCCGCCCAACCCGGTGGGCAAGTCGAACATGGTGGATGCCGCTCGGCGCCGCAGGCCGGCCTCGTTAATGGCCTGTGCCACTACGTCCTCAATCTCTTCGGCATGGGCACCCGCCATCAGCGAAACCCGGCCATACAGAGCGTTTTCCATTACCGTCAGCCGCGGCAGGTAATTGTCCGGCGACAGCGGCACGAACATGCCGTCCAGCGCCCCGCGCAACCGTTCGGCATGGTCTCTTCGGATCGAGAGGATCTTGTCCTTGTATTCTTCGGGGAAATCCGGGCCGATCTGCTCAGCTGTCAACAAGAACGGGATGGTCAGCAACAACGAACGTTCAGAATCACTGATCCCGCCTTCCCCTTTGGCCTTGCGCCGGTCCTTGATGTCGAGCAGACGGTGGTACATGTCCTTCGACATCCCCAGGCGAAGGAACAGGGGGTGATCCGCGCCGTCGCGCCCAAAGGCCTGATCCAGCGTCTCAAGCACGGCACTGGCCAAGGTCATGGCATCGTTGGCCAGATCATGCATTCCGAACATGTTCCTGAACCGCCTGTCACTAGCCAGAGAATCCGGTGTAATATCCCGCGACGGGGTGGCGAACAGCAAGTTGCCGCCAAGCGGAACAGCCGGGTTAAAGCGGTCGGGGTCGAAGCGGTAGACATGGCGGTCCAGCCCCTTTTCCCTAAGCCGATCCGCAACCGTGTCGCGTAGGTTGACGACCCCTTGCGCCAGAACCGGGTGCAATTGCGGGTCGAACCGAGTGCGCAAGGTACGCCGCAACATGAACTCGTCAATCCCCATCGCCTCGACAAGTTTGAACCACCAGTCCCGAATGTCGTCGATATCGTCCAGCCCGGCCAGACCGGGATCGATCCATTCGTCGGTCAGTGAATCCGTCGGGTTGCCCGCGCGGGCGGCCTCGATCTGCCAGCGGTTCGGCGATTGTGCCGCGTCAGCTTCGTGTTGGGGATGCGGGCGCAGCGGCATCAACAGGTTGTCGCCCAGCGTGCCGTTAAACAGGTAGGGGCGCGAATAGGCATAACCGATGCGGGCCGCGATCACGGTCTGATGCAGGTTTTTCAGGTTATGACCGGCCATGATGACCTCACCCTGCACCGGTAGAACCTCGCGGGTCAGCACCTGAGCAAGCGCATTGCGCTCGGACGCATGGCCCGACTGGATCGCCACTCGTGCGCCTTTCGGAATGATCAGGTCGATATCTTCCAGAATGGTTTTGCCGTCGTCGTCGCGCACGGTCACGTTGCGCAGCTCGATATCGCCGGTCAGGTGCGGGATCACCTCGGGCTCACCCACGAAGAGCTCTTCCGGGATCATGTTCGAGGGGGCAAAGCGTTCGGTCACCACCTCCCATCGCAGGGACATGTCCTGTACCTGATTGTAGTAGGTCAGCAGGTCCCTCCATGGGCCGCTGAGGTCCTTGTAGGCCCCAAGCGCTGCGACCAGCGCGCCCACTGTGACCTCTCCCTTGATCGCCAGATAACCACCGACCGAGTAGAACAGGAACGGCGTCATCTGTGTGATCAGGTTGTTCAGGAACTTCATGAAGAATTTCTTGTTGTAGATCTTGAAACGGATCTCGAACAAGAGCCCCAACCGGCGGCTGAACTGCGCCAGCCGATAGCGCCAACCACCATTGGTGCGCAGATCGCTGATGCCCGCCGCACTTTCTCCGATCTCAGAGCTGAGGTTCCGAACCTCCTGAATACGTTCCTTGTTCAACAGGTTGATCTGGCGTTGCAATTTCGGGATCAGCCACGCCTGCAGCGGGATCAAAGCGATGCTGGCCAGCCCGAACCAAATGCTCTGCATGAACAGGAAAGTGACGATGGTCATCATCTGGCCGAACTGGAAAACCGGCTGGGCGATCGCATCGCCCATCAGCCCGCCCATCGGTTCTGCCTCGGACGTGATCATCGACACCAGCTCGCCCTGACTGGTGGTGGCAAAGTAGGATTTCGGGAAGCGCATGGTGCGGTGGATCAGGGTGAACCGTAGGCGGCGCAGCATACGCTCGGCCAGAATGCCCTTCATCGTATTGATGCGCATCTTCATCAGGCCACTGGCGATAACCGTGGCCAGAAAGGCGAAACACAGGATCATCAGGTACTGCACCTGCGTCACCGTGAACCCCAGCACCGCGACCGAGTCACTGGGGGCGCCGATGGCACCGTTGATGATCTGCTTGGGCAGCTCCAGCGAGGCATAGAGGAAGGGAAACGACAGGACTGTCAGAAACAGCAGGACAAGCTGTTGTTTTCTGGAATGTTTCCAGATGAATGCGAACAGAGTGGATTCCATGCCCCGGTCGTGCCTCAAATCTATTGGATGCTTTGTTAGGATTATCCAATGCAATCAGGTGTCAGACGGTACGCACTGGCCCCGGTGATTGCAAGAATGCGGCGGGCTAACAGATTGCCGCCGGGTTGACCATCCGTCGACTTGTTCACGAATTTGCGAGTATTGGTCTTCATAATCGTTTATTCACCTTTTTCCCTGCGCCGTCTTTGACTAAACAGGGCCACACTCTGAATGATGAGGCCATGGGCAGACTTCTGGATCGTTACATTCACCGCCGAGTTGTCGCGCGTTGGCGCGAGGCGTTGCGCGGTGCGGCTGAAGCGCCCGAACCGCAACTGCGCCAACAGCGAGACGAAGCCCGGAAGTTGCGCACGCAGCTGGATATGCTGATCCACGAGGCTGATGGCCGGTTGGCCCGACCCAGAATCGGGTCGTCCCAGTTTCCCAAACCTTTGGGGACGGACTGGTGCTGGCGGCCGGACCTGTGGCGTGGGCCACTGCCACGCCCCGGGGTGGCCTCGGCCCCGCGCAGAGCGCACATGGATCAACAGGTAACGTTGTTTCACGACTGCCCCTTGGCCGAGATCGGGATGCGACAGACCCGGAATGCCCGCGACAAGGATCTGGCCGCATTTGGGCTGACGGTCGATGTGTTCGGATTTTCCGGCTCGTTCCTTTCGCTGTCCGTGGAACTGCCAGCCGAAGCCGCGCAAGGGCTGACCAAACAGCATTTGATGCGCGCCGATGTGCAGGTCGAACTGGAACAACCACTTGAAATGTTTTCCCGCCTCAACATCCAGCACGGCCCCAACACCGAACAGGTGCTGCGTAAACTGGACCTGTCCAGCCCGTCCAATTCGGTGGACTTCGATCTGGCTCACCTGCCCCTGAACGAGTCGCGGATCGAGAAGATTTGGCTGGACCTGATCTTCGAGAATCCCGATATGAACCGGGCCACGTTGCGCGATCTGACCTTCTGTCGCCACCACCGCGCCGATTTGTGAGAGTTCCGACCATGACGCTTCCGACTTTGACGCCTATACGGTTCGAGAATGGCCTCTGGCAGGGGCACTTGAAGGCCAATAGCGAGCCAAGGGTCGAAGTGCGCTACCTTGGCGAAAATCTCGATGATGTGCGCGTTTCGGCGTCTGAGGACGGGTGGGGCCTGACGGTTCCGGTGCCCGTGGCCGCGCTGTCTGACGGAGTGCATTGCTTTGTGATTGTTGATGCAGCGACCTCGGAAAAGCTTGGCGATTTCACCATCATTGCAGGCATCCCGGCGGCGGATGACCTGCGGGCCGAGGTCGAGCTTTTGCGCGCTGAACTGGACATGCTGAAACGGGCGTTTCGACGGACGCAAAGCACTACTGAGTGATCCGCCCGGGGCAAGTCCCTATCTTTTCATCGGAATTCCGTGCATCCTAGGGAAACCCGCAGCAGTCTGGGCAAGCTTATGGATCGCAGCAGCATCGTCAAAGTCATTGCATTGATGGTGACGGGGTTCGGGATTGGCATCGACTTTACCGGCGCGCTGATCCTGGTTCCGGCCATTGAGAACAGCTTCGATGCGGACATCACCAGCACTCAGTGGGTTCTAAACATCTACGCTCTGTTCTTTGCCATGACCATGGTTGCCGGGGGGCGTATGGGAGACATGTTCGGGCACCGCAAGATGATGCTGATCGGGCTGTCGATCTTTCTGTTTTCGTCCATTATGTGCTTTGTTTCGCCCAGCCTGGACTTCCTGATTGTTGCCCGCGCCCTGCAAGGTATCGGCGCAGGATGCGTCTGGCCCTGCACGCTGGCTTTTGGTGCAACAAAGGTTTCGCGGCCCGAGCATCGGGCAATGATCATGGGGTTGATCCTGGCTGGTGTCACCTGCGGCAATGTGTTTGGGCCCCTGATCAGCGGAACAGTGGTGAATTTGGGGGATTGGCGGCTGTTTTTCCTCGCAAACGTTGTCTTTTCAACCATCTCGATGGTGACCGCCCTGCTGTTGATGCAGCGTGAAACCCAGCATAAACAGGGGGAGCATATCGACTTTGCCGGTATGGCCGTGCTGTCCTTTGCCGTCTTGCTGTTGCTCTATGGATTGGATGTGGGGGCGGATTGGGGCTGGACCTCGGCCCCCTTGCTGATGCTGTTTCTTGTCAGCGCAGTGTTGTTTGTCTTGTTCCCGCAGGTGGAAAATCGGGTGAAAGAGCCGCTGCTGCTGCCGCAGATGATGGCGAACCGCGAGTTCCGCATCACCTTGGGGCTGAACATGTTCAACGTTTCGGCAGCATTCGTCGGGCTGATGTATTTTCCGCAATACATGCAGAAGGTTCTGGGATGGTCGACTCTGCAATCGGCCTTTGGGTTGGCGCCTCTGACGGTTCTTCTGGCGGTTGGGTCCATCCTGTCGGGCCGATTATATAACGATTTCGGTCCCAAGCGGCTTTTGCTCTGGGGGTATCTTTGCGCCACGGTCGGGGCAGCCAGCGTTGTGGTGATGCCCGCCGGGTTCGGGTACTTCCAGATCCTGCCCGGCATGGCCATGATCGGGCTGGGGGCCACACTGACGGTTGGGCCATCCGGCACCGCCGCCGTCTGTGCCGTGAAACCGGAACGGGCAGGGCTTGTCGGCGGGCTGAGTTTCATGACTCATCTGGTTTACGGCGCCATTTCCGTCGCCTGCGCCACAGCAATCATGTACCTTGTCAGCTTGCGCAGCTTGGGGGAACGCTTGCAATCCGCCGGAGTTGATATGTCGGATGCCAATCAAAGAGCTATAAACGGGGGGACGTTGACCACACCCTCTGCCAAGGCCGTCATGGAGAAACTGAGCACCGCCGAGGCGGAAAAGGTCAAATCCGCCATTGCCGCCGCCTTTGACACCGGAATGAACATGGCCTTCATCTTCGCGACCGTTTCCGTTTCGGTAGGCGTCTTTCTGGCAATGATGCTGGATGAAGAAAAGCTGCATAAGGTGGAGAGCTGACACACCCCAACAAAGTCCAACTCCGCATGAATCAGTTGAAACTTGTCAGTTTCACTCCGAATGAGTATATACATTAATATATACCGGAGGGTGCAATGATCGAAACCAAAATCCGCAAGGTCGGAAACTCGGCCGTCATGACACTGTCCACCGAGATGTTGACCATCCTCGATGCCAAAGAGGGTGACACCCTTTTTGTCCTGCGCGGTGACGATGGCACGTTAAAAGTCATGGCCCACGACCCGTCGGTCGCCGAAGCGCTTAAGGCGGCTGAAATCATCATGGACGAGAACCGCGATCTGCTTCAGGCGCTGGCGTGAAAACCCCGATCTGGGTACCGCTGGCGGCGGTTGTGGCTATTCACGACCGACAGATCTCACGACATGGCGGCGCCCCCGGAACGCGAGATCGCGCCCTTTTGGAGATGGGTTGCGCAAGAGCCATGAACCTTGCGGCCTACGCTGATGCCGATCTTGCCGAAATTGCATCAGCATACGCATTTGGCATCGCCAAGGCGCATGCTTTCATCGACGGCAACAAGAGAATGGCATTTGTGACTGCTCTGACCTTCCTGCGGCTCAATGGGTACGCCTTTCTTCCCGACCCGGCCAAGGGTGTGCTGATGATGGAAGGCTTGGCTGCTGGTCAGATAGATGAAGTGGAGTTTGCGAACTGGGTGAAAGCTGGCTGGAAGCCGATCTGAGCCCTTCAAAGAATTTTTCCCGGACAAACGCAGCCTAAACAGAAAGCCCCGCCGAAAAACGAGCGGGGCTTTCAACATTTGCTTTCAGTGACCGCTCATCGGGCGGTCTGGGCCTATTACTGCGACGGCCCGTTCGGGTTGAAAGCCGACAGACCTTTGAGGATATCGATGGCATAGGCCAGCTGATAATCCTGCTCGCGCAGCTCGGCGGTGGCTTCGGCGCGGGCGCGGTCTTCTTCGATCTGACGGATTTCATCCTCGCTGAGGCTGTCATTGTTCAGGCTGCCGCGCAGGTCGGCCTCGGACCGGGAGGGACGGTTCGAGTCTTCCTCGTCCGTCGCAGGCGCCGGGCGCGGCTGCTCGACGATGATGTCAGGGCTGACACCTAGTGCCTGGATCGAGCGGCCCGACGGCGTGTAGTAGCGCGACGTGGTCAGGCGCATCGCACCGTCACCGCGCAGCGGCATGACTGTTTGCACCGAACCTTTGCCAAAGCTCTTGGTGCCGACAACGATGGCACGGCGGTGATCCTGCAGCGCGCCGGCGACGATCTCGGACGCCGAAGCCGAGCCGCCATTGATCAGAACCACGATCGGTTTGCCTTCGGTCAGATCGCCGGGGGTGGCGTTGAATCGCTCTCCCTCGCCCGGATCACGGCCACGGGTCGAAACAATCTCGCCTTCATTCAGGAAGGCATCCGAAACCTTGATCGCCTGCGTTAACAAACCACCGGGGTTGTTGCGCAAATCCAGAACAAAGCCGTTGACCTTGTCGATGCCGCCAGCCTCTTCGATCTGTTCGTTCAGGCCTTCCTCGAGGTTGGGGAAAGTCTGGTCGTTGAAGGTTGTCACACGCAGCACGACGCTGGTGCCTTCGGTGCGGGCGCGCACAGCCGTCAGCTTTATGGTGTCACGGATGATGGTGACGTCAAACGGTTCCTGCTCACCTTCGCGCACAACGGTGATGACGATTTCCGAGCCGACCGGGCCGCGCATCAGATCGACCGCCTTGTCCAGCGTCAGGCCCAGAATGCTCTCACCGTCGACGTGGGTGATGAAATCCCCTGCCTCGATACCCGCCGCATCCGCAGGCGTATCGTCGATGGGCGAGACGACTTTCACAAAGCCCTCTTCTTGGGTGACCTCGATACCCAGCCCACCGAACTCACCACGGGTCTGTACCCGCATCTGTTCCGCGTCGTCGGGCGACAGATAGCTGGAATGCGGGTCCAATGAGGTTAGCATGCCATCAATCGCGGCTTCGATCAGTTCTTCGGGCTCGACCTCTTCGACATATTGCGCACGAATGCGCTCGAAAATATCGCCGAACAGGTCCAGCTGTTCATAGACGCTGGCATTGTTCTCGGCCTCCTGCGCCAGCAGAGGACCGGCGATCTGAGTGGTCGCAATTATACCTGCCACGGTTCCGGCCAGACCGGCCATCATAAATTTCTTCATACGTGTTCATCCATCCTTGCTGGTCCGGAACCATGATTCCGGGTCCACGGGGCTGTTATCCTGTCTTACCTCTATATAGAGCGTTTCTGACCGGTCAGTTCCAGTGCCATCACCGCTTGTTGACAAAATAGCGCCGATTTCAGGCGTTTCTCCGGGCATCAGCCCGACCGGAGTTCCCTCGGGGATCACCTGCCCGGTATCGCCATAAACCTCTTGCAGGCCCGAAAACACGAACAAAAGTCCGGGTTGAGGCTCAAGTATCACCAGGTTCCCCAAGTCCAGAAGCGGTCCGCGATAGCGTATTGTGGCGGCTGTCGGCGAAGTCACAATTGCACGGGGACGCGTGCCCAAGACCACACCAGGACGTTTGACGCCAGCCGCATCCGTTTCCCCCGCGCGGTGCAGCAGGATACCCTGTGCAGGTAATGCGACCGCGCCTTTGCGGTCGGAGATATCAGCCTTAGTGTCGGCGATTTCCCCTTCCGAGATTTCCGACAGACCGCTGGCAAACCCTTCCAGTGTCTCCGTTGACGAGATCAGGATCGCAGTACGCACCGGATCTTCGACAAAACGGCTGGGCAAGTCGGTTCGGTCGGCGATGGCGGTACTCAATTGTGTGCGAGCGGTTTGGACGCCGGCCAGTCCTTCGGTCAGGGTTTCGGCCGCACTTTGCTGCAACAGGCGCAGGGTCTGCACCTCTTGCAGATCGTGGGCGAGGGTCTGCGCGCGGGCGTTAAGGCCCGGCGTGACCTCGGACAGCATCATCCCCGCCCGGGCCGACCCGAGCGGCCCCGAGGGGTGCAGCATCAGTACCGGCGGGGCAGTCGTCTCAATGGTCTGCAACACGCCCAACAACTGTGCGATTTCTTTTTCACGGGTACGGAGTTCGGCGGTCAGTTGCGCCTCGCGCGTGGCGGCGCGGCGCAGGCCTTCGCGCATGGCAGTCAGACCGGCCTCAAAGGCCTGAATGGTTTCGGTCAAGGCGCGCACGCGGTCGCGGGCACTGTCCGCTTCGGTCAGGGCGACCGAAGCCCCCTCCAGCATCTGCGCCGCTTTCAGCGCGGCCGTGGCCGGGTCGGTTTGCGCGTGAACTGGTGTCACAAACAGTAGCGCCAGAAAAAGCGCGCGAATGGTCATGACAGCAGGCTCTTCCCGGTCATTTCCGGTGGCTGTTCCAACCCCATCAGCTGCAGCAGGGTTGGCGCCAGATCAGACAGTCGTCCGTTGCGCAGCGTGGCGTCCGCCGGGCCGCCAACCAATGCCACAGGGACCGGGTTCAGTGTATGTGCAGTATGCGGCCCGCCGGTATCAGGATCGACCATCTGCTCGCAGTTGCCGTGGTCGGCGGTCACGATCATTGCGCCGCCTGCCTTTTTCAGCGCAGCAACAACTTGAGCCAAACCCTGATCCACGGCCTCACAGGCCTTGATCGCCGCCTGCAGGTCACCAGTGTGACCAACCATGTCCGGGTTGGCATAGTTGGTGACGATCAGGTCGTATCCCGCCTCAATCACCTCTACGAACTTGGCGGTTACTTCGGCCGAGGACATCTCGGGCTGCAGATCATAGGTCGCCACTTTGGGCGATTTCGGCATAAAACGGTCTTCGCCCACTTCGGGTGTTTCTTTGCCGCCGTTGAGGAAGAAGGTGACGTGCGGGTATTTCTCGGTCTCGGCCAAGCGGAACTGGCGCAGGCCTTGTTTGGCAACCCATTCGCCCAGTGTGTTCACAATATCGCGCTTGGGAAACACGGTGGTCATATAGGCGTTGTGCCCGTCCGAGTATTCGACCATTCCCAACAGGGCAGACAGTTGCGGGCGCGGGCCGGTGTCGAAATCGGCAAAACCTGGCTCACCAATCGCACGCAGAATCTCTCGTGCGCGGTCTGCGCGGAAGTTGAGACAGAAGAACCCGTCGCCGTCTTTCACGCCGTCGAAACCATCCAGAACCGTGGGCACGATGAACTCATCGGTTTCCGACTGGTTATAGGCATGGTCAATCGCGCCATGCGCGGAGGCAGCTGTACGGCCCTGCCCCGTGATCATTGCCTCATAGGCCTCACTGACGCGTTCCCACCGATTGTCGCGGTCCATCGCGAAATAGCGCCCGCTGACCGTGACTATACGCGCGCCTTCGGGCAGGCGGTCTTCCAGTTCGGAGATGTAGGTAAATGCCGATTTCGGAGCTACGTCGCGCCCATCGGTAATCGCGTGCAGCGCGACGGGAACGCCAGCGTCGGTTATCGCTTTGGCCGCGGCAACGATGTGGTTCAGGTGGCCGTGGACGCCGCCATCAGACACCAGCCCCATCAGATGCGCGATGCCGCCCGAGGATTTCACTTTGGCGATGAAATCCTGCAGGGCGTCGTTATTGAAGAATGAGCCATCCTCGATCGCCAGATCAATCTGCCCCAAGTCCATCGCCACAACACGGCCTGCTCCGATATTGGTGTGGCCGACCTCTGAGTTTCCCATCTGACCGCTGGGCAGGCCTACATCAGGCCCATGCGTTGTCAAAGTCGCGTGCGGACCAGCGGTCATGATCGCGTCGAAGGTCGGCGTGTTGGCCAGGAAGGGCGCGTTAGCTTTGGTGTCCTCGGACAGGCCCCAACCATCAAGAATGCACAGGACAACGGGTTTGGGGGCGGTCATTTCGGCTCTCCGGATTTCTGCTCTTGATCCGTCTTGTATCGCCTGACCACCGGCGGGTGAACCGCCTTTTGACCCGCGCCGGTCAGAATTAATAACGTTGCGGTTTGTCCTTGCCGATATATTCAGCAAAAGGCCGTGCTTTGCGCCCCCGGTATTTGACGGTCAGATCCAGCGGAGCCTCGTTTTCGTCATAGATCCCCAAGACAACCCCCCTTCCCCGGCTTTTCGTGCGCATCTCGATCAGTTGTTGTTCCGACCTGGTGGTGCGCTGCGACGGGCGGCGGGTCCAGGCAAAAAGGTGGTCGTACATCTCAGCGATGACCTCGACATGTTTGGCACTGCCGCCCAGATCTGTCAGCTCTTTCGGATCATTCTCCAGATCGAACAGGATTGGCCTGTGGCCACCTTCGCAATGGATCAGCTTCCATTTCTTGTTGGCGACCATGAACATCACCGCATCGCGGACGGACGCATTCAGCATTTCGGCGATGGGTGAGGCGGAGTAATCGTATTCGCAGATCACCACATTGCGCGGCGTTTCATCCTGTTGCCCATGCAGGATCGGCAGCAGAGAATGCCCTTCGAGGATATGTGAGGCGACGTCGCCGCCTGCCACATTCACAAAGGTCGGGGCGAGGTCGATGGATTCCACCAGCGTATCGCTAACGGTGCCGCGCGTCAGGTCTGCCTTGGGCGATGGGTCATAGATGATCAGTGGTATTTTGGTTGAGGCGTCGTGGAAGAAGGTCTTCTCGCCCATCCAGTGATCGCCTAGAAAATCGCCGTGATCCGAGGTTAGAACGATCATCGTGTCGTCCATCCGGCCGGTTTTCTCCATCCAGTCGAACAGACGGCCCATCTGATCGTCGGCCTGTTTGATCAGGCCCATATAGGCGGGGATCACTGCGTCTCGCACGTCCTGACGCGAGAAAGTCCGGCCGATTTTCGTGTCCATGAACGCGCGCAGCACCGGGTGGGCGTCTTCATGCTCGGTCTCGGACCGGATCACCGGCAGCACGTGCTCGGGCCCGTACATCGAGGCATAGGGTTCCGGCACGATATAGGGCCAGTGGGGCTTGATAAAGCTCAGGTGACAGCACCACGGGGCATCGTGGCTTTCCATGAATTCGATGCCACGACCCGTCAGGTATGGTGTTTCACTGTCCTCTTCGGCAATATTCGCCGCCTCGCTCGAGTTCTTCAGAAACCATCCGGAAAGCACGTTGCCATCCGCATCCAACCCGGAATTGGCAAAGTCGTGCCAGGGATTGTCACTTTCGTAACCTTTATCGTTGAGATACTCGTTATATTCTTTCGCCCCGTCCGGGTCATAGAACCCATCCGGGCCTTCGGGGCGCATACCGTCGTCACGTTCGTAGACGTCGAACCCGCATTCCGCCACGCGGGCGCCGATCAGGCTGTCGGGCTCCAGCCCCAGCCGCGCCATCCCCTCGGCATCCGCTTTCATATGGGTTTTGCCAACCAGCCAGCAGTCCATCCCCGCCTTGCGCAGATGGTCACCCATGGTGATCTCACCCACCTTTAGCGGGATACCGTTCCACGAGGCTCCATGCGAATGCACGTAGCGCCCGGTATAGGTGGACATGCGCGAGCTGCCGCAAATGGGAGATTGAATATAGGCCCGGTCGAACCGAACGCCCCGCGCGGCCAGACGGTCAATATTGGGAGTATGGAGGTGCGGGTGGCCGTAACAGCTCAGATAATCCCAGCGGAGCTGGTCGAACATGATGAACAGGATGTTTTTGGCTTTGGCCAAGGCATTGCCCCCCAAGTGTCTATGGGGACCTAGTTAGCCAATTCCCGGCCCTGGGCGAAGCGTAAACTACACCTCTGCCTGACGTTCCATCTGCTCCTGCATCTTCTTCGCGCGCTTGCACTGAAGCTTATCCCGCAGCGGCGAGTTCGGATCGACGTCTTTCTGGCAAACTACGCATTTATCCGCGCCCGAGATCGCGTTCAGGCCGCCACAGCTGCCCTTGATGGTCTTGCCCATCAGCATCACGCCCAACGACATGCCTACCACGACGAGGGTCAGCAGAATGAAGGCCAGAATAAAGGTGCTCATCGTGGGTCCTACCGGTTAGTTGGTGCCAAGCGCGTCTTTGAACGCAGTGCTGTGAACGGTGATATAGGCTTCTTCGCCGCCTGTCACATCCCGTGAGATGAAATACACGGCAAGTTCATGCTTTTCGGCCAGTTCGAGGCCCTTTTCCTGTCCCAAAGCCAGCATCGCGGTGGCCCAGGCATCCGCCATCATCGCGTTTTCGGCCAGAACAGTGACCGAGGTCGTCCGGTGCGTGATCGGACGGCCTGTCGTCGGATCGATGATATGCGAATAGCGCACACCGTCCTGTTCGAAGAAATTCTTGTAATCGCCCGAGCTGGCCATCCCCAGATCGCCCACCGATACGATCAGCTGCGGGGTTTGGGCTCCGGCCTGCGGTTTTTCGATGCCGATCCGCCAGGTTTCGTCCTTGTCGTTCTGACCCTTGGTGACCAGATCGCCGCCGATTTCTACCAGATAATCCTCGATCCCCGCTTCGCGCAGGGTCTCGGCCACGGCGTCGATACCATAGCCTTTGGCGATAGCAGACAGGTTGATGCCGACGCCGGGTTCGGATTTCGCCAGCGTGCCGGCCTCGGCATCCAGGGTCAGTAACCGGTTTTGGCCGACGCTGTTCAGCGCGACCTCAATCTCGACGTCCGAGGGCACCGGGTCTTCCGGCGTGCGCGGGCCAAAGCCCCACAGCTCGATCAGTGGGCCAAGGGTAACGTCGAATATGCCACCAGTTTTCTCATGCACCTCATTCGCAGCTGCCATCACCAGTACAAATTCTTCGGACACCGGCATAGGATCGGTGCCGGTTGCGGCAGAAAAGGTGGAGACCTCGGAATTAGGATCCCAGTTCGACATCTTGGAGTTGACCTCGGCCAAGGTTTCTTGGACCGCTGCGGCCAAAGCGTCCTCGTCCAGATCCTCGCCAATGGCGGTGATATTGAACGTCGTACCCATTGTCTCACCCGAAAGGCGAACCACTTCGGGCTCCTTGTCGAACAGGCAGGCGGACAATAGTGTGACAAAGGCCAGAACAGGCACAAGACGCATGGGGTGGTCTCCGAAAATTCAGTGCCCGGCATATGCCAGCCACCCTTGCCGAAGTCAAACCGGCGTCACAGCTTCAGCGGCAAAAAGCCCAGAACCAAAAGGCCGATCCCAGCAGGCACCCCGAACAGCCAGGCCCGTTTCTGCCATCCCGGCGCCTGCTGTTTCCACGCCATGCGGAAATTATGGCCGCAAACGACCACCGCAAAGAAAATCAACGCGGCCACGGGCGGGGTAAGGTACAGCTCGTTCAAAGGCTTAAGGTTCCTCTGCTGGCAGGAGATTTTGCCGATCAGTGCAAATGCACCCTATACAGGTCGTTTAGCTGCGCTAAGGTGAAAGGGAAAGACTTTGCAATAACCATGAAGGAGATTGCCCATGGCCCCAACCTCTTACCAATCGCCATCGCGTGGCGACAAGGCTGACAAGTCCACGTACAGCCAATCGACGGACTCGAACCTGTCGCACTCGCAGACAACCGTGGCCAAGTTGCTTGAAGGTAAAGGGGATGCGGTGTTTTCGGTGCGCCCGAACGAAACGATCCATTCCGTGGTCAACACACTCAAGGAAAAGCGGATTGGGGCGGTGCTGGTGACCGACCAGAACGGTACCTTGCAGGGCATCCTGTCCGAGCGCGACATCGTGCGTCGCATGGCGGACACGCCCGGCCAGACCCTGCCGCAAGCGGTCGAGGACCTGATGACGCGCGAGGTAAAGACCTGCGCGCCGGATGACTATCTGAACGACGTTCTGAAAACTATGACTGAAGGCCGGTTCCGCCACATGCCGGTACTGCGTGACGGCAACCTGTGCGGCGTCATCACCATCGGCGACGTGGTGCATTTCCGCCTGAAAGAGCTGGAATACGAAGCGCTTCGCATGAAGCAGATGATTGTCGGCTAGGCGTTTCTGTCCAGAAACCCCTTGACCTTGCACCGGTGACAGTATCCCTGATGCGTCAAAGATAGCGTTGAGGTCGAGGGTTGCATGAAACGGGTTCTGGTCACGGGCACGGCGGGATTTATCGGGTTCCATCTGGCAAAGCTGCTGCTGTCCGAAGGATTTCGCGTGCATGGCTATGACGGGATGACGAACTATTACGACGTTACCCTGAAACAGCGTCGCCACCAGATGCTGTTGCAAACACCGGGATTTTCGGCGACCGAGGATTTGCTGGAAAACCACGAATGCCTGATGCAGGTCGCCGATGATTTTCAGCCCGAGGTGATCGTCCACCTCGCCGCGCAGGCCGGGGTGCGCTACAGCCTTGAAGACCCGCGCAGCTATGTCAGCTCGAACGTGGTCGGAACTTTCAACGTGATGGAGGTTGCGCGTGAACACGATGTTGAGCACCTTCTGATGGCCTCGACATCCTCGATTTACGGCGCAAATGAGAAGATGCCTTTTGCCGAAACGGACAAGGCGGACAACCAACTGACGATTTACGCGGCCACCAAAAAAGCCAATGAGGCGATGGCCCATTCCTACGCCCATCTGTGGAACCTGCCGACCACCATGTTCCGGTTCTTCACTGTCTACGGCACCTGGGGGCGGCCCGACCTGGCCTATTTCAAGTTCACCGAAGCGATCCTGAAAGACCGACCCATCGACATTTACAACAACGGCGACATGTATCGGGATTTTACCTATGTCGACGATCTGGTGCGGGGGATACGGCTGCTGATCGACGCGGCTCCGGTCCGACCGCAGAGCAAGGATGACATTGCTGAAGGCGACAGCCTGTCACCGATCGCGCCGTTCCGCATCGTCAATATCGGGAACTCAGATAAGGTGCGCCTGATGGACTTCATTGAGGCGATCGAAGATGCGCTCGGCAAGAAAGCGGTGCGAAACTACATGCCGATGCAGAAAGGCGATGTGCCCGCGACCTGGGCAGATACCAACCTGTTGCAGAGCCTCACTGGTTATAAGCCGACAACGGACATCAGCAGGGGCATGAAGGAATTCGTGGCCTGGTATAGGGACTTCTACCAAAAGCCTGAATGAAAAAAACCGGCGCTGTGTGCGCCGGTTTTTCGCTTCTTACCCGCCGAAATCGTCGAGCATGATGTCTTCTCGATCCACACCCAGATCCAGCAGCATATTGATAACCGACTGGTTCATGATTGGCGGGCCACACATGTAGAACTCGCAATCTTCGGGCGCGGGGTGGTTCTTGAGATATTCTTCGAACAGTACGTTGTGGATAAAGCCGGTGTAGCCTTTCCAATCGTCCTCAGGCTGCGCGTCCGACAGGGCCACGTGCCATTCGAAATTATCGAACTCCTTTGCCAACTGATCGAAGTCTTCAACAAAGAACATCTCTTTCTTTGACCGGGCACCGTACCAGAAGCTGATCTTGCGGTTGCGGTTCTCAAGACGTTTGAGCTGGTCGAAGATGTGGCTGCGCATCGGCGCCATACCGGCACCACCGCCGATGAAGACCATTTCCTTGCCGGTCTCGCGCGCAAAGAACTCACCAAACGGGCCCGAGATCGTGACCTTGTCGCCCGGCTTCAGGTTGAAGATGTACGACGACATCTGACCCGGAGGGATGCCCTCGGAGCCCGGAGGCGGCGACGCAACGCGGACGTTCAGCATGATCATGCCCTTCTCGTCCGGATAGTTGGCCATCGAATAGGCGCGCTCGATCGGTTCGTTCACGACGGATTCGTACTGCCACAGGTTAAAGCGGTCCCAGTCCTCGCGGTACTCCTCCTGCACGTCGAAATCGGTGTATTTCAGTGCGTGTGCAGGGGCCTCGATCTGGATATAACCACCGGCGCGGAAATTCACATCCTCACCTTCGGGCAGGTCCAGCGTCAGCGCCTTGATGAAGGTAGCAACGTTTTCGTTTGACCGAACGGTGCATTCCCATTTCTTGACGCCAAAGACTTCTTCGGGAACCTCGATGTCCATGTCCTGCTTGACCGCAACCTGACAGGACAGACGGTCACCGCAGGAGGCTTCGCGCTTGGTGATATGGCTTTCTTCAGTCGGCAGGATCGAGCCGCCACCGGAATGTACCTTCACCCGGCACTGAGCGCAGGTGCCGCCGCCACCGCAGGCAGAGGGGACGAACAGTTTCTCGGCTGCCAGTGTCTGCAGCAGCTTGCCGCCTGCGGGTACCGAGATGGTTTTCTCACCATTGATAGTGATGTTGACGTTGCCGGTCGAAACCAGACGCGAGCGTGCAGCTATGATGATGGCGACCAGCGCCAGAACGATCAGGGTGAAAAGGATGACGCCTAAGCTAAAAGTTTCCATTGCGCCCTCCTTACAGTTTCACGCCCGAGAAGGACATGAAGGCCATCGCCATCAGACCTGCGGTGATGAAGGTGATGCCCAGACCTTGCAGTCCGTCGGGAATGTCGGAGTATTTCAGCTTTTCACGTACACCGGCCATCGCGGTGATCGCCAGCGCCCAGCCAAAGCCGGAGGACAGGCCATAGGTCGTGGCCTCGGCAAAGTTGTAGTCGCGCTCCACCATGAACAACGAGCCGCCCAGGATTGCACAGTTCACCGTGATCAGCGGCAAGAAGATCCCCAACGCGTTGTAAAGCGGCGGGAAGTACTTATCCAAAACCATCTCGAGGATCTGAACCATCGCCGCGATCACACCGATATACGAGATCAGGCCAAGGAAGGTCAGGTCCACATCCGGGAACCCGGCCCAGGCCAGTGCACCCGGCTTCAGCAGATAGTTCAGCAGCAGGTTGTTGGCAGGCACGGTGATCGCCTGCACGACCATGACCGAGATGCCCAGACCCAGCGCGGTCGAAATCTTCTTGGACACGGCGATGAAGGTACACATCCCGAGGAAGAAGCTGAGCGCAAGGTTTTCGACAAAGATGGCCTTTACGGCCAGTGAGATCAGACCTTCCATCAGTGGGCCTCTACCTGCTGAATTTTGTATTCACGCTCTTCCACCTGGTTCGGCTTCCATGTGCGGAAGGCCCAGATGATCAGACCGATGATGAAGAACGCCGACGGTGGCAGCAGCAGCATGCCGTTGGGCACGTACCAGCCACCGTTGTTGATGGTCTCCAGAATGGTGACGCCAAACAGAGATCCGGCACCGAACAGCTCACGGATAAAGCCGACCAGCATCAGGATGAGGCCATAGCCCATGCCGTTGCCCACACCGTCGATGAACGAAGCCACCGGCGGGTTCTTCATCGCAAACGCCTCGGCGCGACCCATCACGATACAGTTGGTGATGATCAGACCGACGAAAACCGACAGGGTTTTCGAAATCTCAAAGGCATAGGCCTTGAGAACCTGATCCACCAGGATCACCAGCGAGGCGATGATCACCATTTGCACGATGATCCGGATCGAACCCGGGATCTGGTTGCGCAGGATCGAGATGAACATCGACGAGAACGCCGTCACGAAGGTCACCGCCAGCGCCATCACAAAAGCCACCTGCAGCGACGAGGTCACCGCCAGCGCGGAACAGATACCCAGAACCTGCAGCGTGATCGGGTTGTTGTCGACAAGCGGGTCGACCAGCATCTCTTTCTTGGTCTGAGACATCAGAGTTCTCCTGCTTGCAGTTTGGCCAGAAACGGAGCGTAGCCCGCGTCACCCATCCAGAATTTCACCAGGTTATCGACACCCACGGACGTCAACGTGGCACCGGCCAGCGCGTCGACATAGAAATCGGGCCCGGCTGCGGGTTGCGATTTGGCGACGGTGATCTGCAGATCGCCCGCGTCATCACGCAGTTTCTTGCCGCTCCACAGCGCTTTCCAGCGCGGGTTGTCCACCTCGGCGCCCAGGCCCGGGGTCTCACCATGCTGATAGAATTGCAGGCCGTAGATATCGTTGCCGTTATTCTCCAGCGCGATAAAGCCATAAAGCGTGGACCACAGGCCATAGCCGTGCAGCGGTAGGATCACCTTATCCAGCGCGCCCGCATCGTCACGCAGCAGATAGATCACGCGGTAGTTTGCCTTGCGGCCGATCCCTGCCGGGTCGTCATCCAGCGCGACGCTCAGCTCGGGGTCGCTGGCGGCGGCGATATCGTCGAACGTGGCCGGGTCGAACTGATCGTCGACGAAGTCTCCGGTGGGCAGCTCCAGCACATGCGGCTCGAACGCGGCGAAGGCTTCGGAGACGTCGATGCCGGGCTCATAAACGCCCGCCACCTGCAGAACGTTTACCTGCTTGTCTTTCAGGGCGTTGGCTTCCTGCACCGGGCGCAGGCTGACCGCAGCGGCGGACACGACCATCGAGGCCACAAGGCAGACAGCCACGGCGATGAAGATCGTTTTGCCAACAGAATCCGGCGAGGCCGCCAGAAACTTGGCAATCGCGCCTTTTGGTTCTTGGGATTGCGTATCAGACATGGCGACGCGCCCTCCGTTTGATGTTGGCCTGAACGACGAAATAGTCGATCAGCGGTGCAAAGACGTTGCCGAACAGGATGGCCAGCATCATGCCTTCGGGGAAAGCCGGGTTGAGGACGCGGATTAGCACAACCATGACACCGATCAGCGCGCCATAGATGTAGCGGCCCAGATTGGTGTGGCTTGCGGATACCGGTTCGGTGACCATGAACGCCAGGCCGAACGCATACCCGCCCAGCACGACATGCCAATACCACGGCATCGCAAACATCGGGTTGGTGTTCGACCCGATCAGGTTCAGCAACCACGTGAATACGATCGTCCCAGCCAAACAGCCCACGATCAGTCGGTAATTGGCAATCTTGGTCAACAGCAGGAACGCCAGACCGATGATACAGGCCAGCGTCGAGGTCTCGCCAAAGCTGCCCTGAATGGTGCCGTAGAAGGCGCTCCACCAGGTGATACCCTCAGCGGCCAGCGCCTGCATCCCGTCGGCTGCGGAAACAGCCAGGGCCGTTGCGCCCGAGAACCCGTCAACCGGCGTCCAGACCGCGTCACCCGACATCTGCGCCGGATAGGCGAAATACAGGAACGCACGGCCTACCAGCGCGGGGTTGAGGAAGTTCTTGCCGGTGCCGCCAAACACCTCTTTGCCGATCACGACGCCGAAGATGATGCCCAATGCCACCTGCCACAGCGGCGTGGTGGCCGGCATGATCAGCGTGTAAAGCATCGAGGTCACAAGGAAACCTTCGTTCACCTCATGGCCGCGCACGGTTGCGAAGATGACCTCGAAGATACCACCCGCGACCAGCGTGACGATGTAGATCGGCAGGAAGTAAAGAAGCCCGTGCGCGACATTGGCGAATATGCTGGACGGGTCCAGCGAAATGCCGAACATCTGCAGCAGGGCGATCCGCCAACCCGTGGCCGACTCCGGCCCCAGCGTGGCAATGGCCGAGTTTGCCTGATAGCCGGTGTTCCACATCCCCCACAGGATACAGGGGATCGTCGCGATCACGACATAGGTCATGATCCGCTTCATATCCACATAGGACCGTGCATGGGGGGCGACGGTGGTTACGGTTTTCGGAGTGTAGATAAAGCTTTCGACCATCTCGTAGATGGGGAATAACTTCTCGTACTTGCCGCCCTTGGTAAAGTTCGGCTCGATCCGGTCAAAGAAGCTGCGCAAACCCATTCGGATTAGCCCTCCTTTTCAATCTTGGTCAGGCAGTCGCGCAGCGCCAGCCCGTATTCATATTTCGCCGGACAGGCAAAGCCCACAAGGCCCAGATCCTCTTCGTCCAGCTCCAAAGCACCCAGTGCCTGAGCGGTGTCGGTATCCATCACCAGCAATGCCCGCAGCAGCTGTGTCGGCAGGTAATCCTGCGGCATCAGTTCTTCGAACGTCCCTGTAGGCACCATCGCACGGCGGCCACCGTTCAGGTTGCTGGTCAGTTTATAGAGTTTGCGCGCAAAGGCCGAGCCCAGAACCGGCTGGACCGCGAACTTCGAGGGCATCGGAAGAATCCAGCCCATCGTGATCTGATCTTGATCCTCGCGAATGATGCTGATCTGACGGGCAAAACGGCCCAGATAGGCGGTCGGGCCCTCGGCCTGCACACCAGACAGGATCGATCCCGAGATGATTCGGGCGGTGCCGTCTACATCAATCTCGTCGCGGGTCAGGTCATCGGTCGAGGCGCCCATCACAGTTCGGATCAGACGCGGTTGCCGCGCGCCGGGGCCGCTGAGTGCGATCACAACGTTGGGGTCCAGATGCCCGGTTTGGAACAACCGGCCAATGGCAATCACATCCTGATAGCCAATGGTCCAGACCTGCTTGTCGCCGACCAGCGGCTCAAGGAAGTGAATATGCGTGCCCGCCAGACCCGCCGGGTGCGGACCCGAAAAGCCCGCGGTTTCGACACCCGCCACATCTGCACCCGGAATGGAATCGCCGTCCTTGTGACACAGATAGGTTTTGCCCTCGGTCAGCTTGGAGACCGCACCCAAGCCCGCGGCAAATGCCTCACCCGCATCGGCAATGATCATGGCCGCGTCGGCTGCCAGCGGTTCGCTGTCCATCGCGGTGACGAAAATCGCCGCCGGTTTGGTGCCCGGTGCCGGCATTTTCGAATATGGCCGCGTGCGGAAAGCCGTCCACAGGCCCGCCGTGCACAGCTTGTCGGTCACGCCTTCGGCGCTGTCACCGTTGCCGACGCCCGAGAAATCAACACCCGCGTCGTTTGGGTCCGAAACCTCGATCACGACGCTCTGCAAAACACGCCGGGCGCCACGGTTGATGGCGACGACCTTACCGCTGAGCGGCGCAACCATCTTCGCCTCGGGTACATCCTTGTGGCAAAACAGCGGTGTGCCGCGCTGAACCGTGTCACCTTCCTGAACCAGCATTCGCGGTTTCAGGCCAAGGTAGTCGCCCCCCAACACTCCAACAGATTTGAATTCTGGTCCCGGATGGATGGTTTGTTCCGGTGCGCCCTGCACCGGCAACTCCAACCCTTTTTTCAGTTTGAAAGTTTGCATGTCGCTACTGTCTTCCAAGCCTCTTTACCTGTGCCAGCCATGCCGACACCATTTCAGGGTCAGACAATAACGCGGGATTTTCAAACAGTCGTCGCAAAAGCGTCGAAATGCGTCCGAATTCCGCGGGCGTAGTTCTGATTGGGGGTCCTTTACGCGGGGATGATGCTAAAAGCAAACCTGTTACCGTCTAAACTGCACTTTGAATGGCACTTTCCTCGGAAGATTTACGTTTTGTCGCAGCACAATTTGCGTGTCGCACCCGGAAAGCTTCCGGTGTAAGCACATCCAATGGAACAGACGAGCGATCTTGAGATTTTTCTGGTGACCACCCCGGGCCTTGAAGCGCCATTGTACGCCGAAGCCGTTGAGAAGGGATTCGCAGGCGCCAAAATCGTACCCGGCGGGGTGAGCTGCCGAGGTGCTTGGCCCGAGGTCTGGCGCGCAAATCTGTGCCTGCGCGGTGCCAACAAGGTTCTGGTCCGTTTGGGAAGTTTCCCGGCGGTTCACCTGGCACAACTCGACAAACGGGCCCGTAAATTTCCCTGGTCTGATTTCCTGCGCCCCGATATTCCGGTCAAGGTCGAGGCTACCAGCCGCAAGTCGCGTGTTTACCATGCAGGCGCTGCCCGTCAGAGGATCGAGCAGGCAATCACGGACACATTAGGCACACCGATTTCGTCAGACGCGGGCCTGCGGATTTTGCTGCGGATCGAAAAGGATATCTGCACCTTGTCTGTCGACACTTCGGGCGAGCCATTGCACAAACGCGGCCACAAACCGGCAGTTGCCAAGGCGCCGATGCGCGAAACCATGGCCGCCATGTTCCTGCGAGAGTGCGGCTTTGACGGTTCCGAGCCCGTTCTGGACCCCATGTGCGGCTCGGGGACATTTGTTATCGAAGCAGCCGAGATTGCCTTGGCGCTGAACCCTGGACGGTCCCGCCGTTTTGCTTTCGAAGACCTGCGAGAGTTCGATTCTGAAGCATGGGCCGCGATGCAACAGAGCGGCCCACGATCAGAAACGGAAACGGTGTATTATGGGTCGGATCGAAACGCAGGTGCTGTTGAGGCGGCCAGTACGAATGCCGAGCGCTCTGGAGTTGCCGCGCACACACGGTTTCGGTGCAGTTCGGTCAGTGACATCAAACCTCCCGTTGGTTCTTCGGGTCTTGTCATCGTTAACCCGCCATATGGCGCCAGAATCGGGGATGAAAAGCGCCTGCGCTCTTTGTATGGCAGCTTAGGAAAAGCTCTGATGTCCCGGTTCAGCGGATGGCGAGTTGGAATAGTGACCAGCAACCAGTCGCTTGCTCGCGCAACCCGCCTTCCATTGTTGGCCCCGGGGCCCATAGTAGATCATGGCGGCACGAAAATCCGGCTGTACCGAACCGAACCCCTGCCCTGACGGCAATTCTGCATCATCCGCCTGACTGGAATTCCCGCGAAGGGCTTCAAAAACCCTCTTGCACATCCAAATTGCCGGGTATAGATCACCCGCCACGGTCGGAGTGTAGCTCAGCCTGGTAGAGCACTGTCTTCGGGAGGCAGGGGTCGGAGGTTCGAATCCTCTCACTCCGACCAATAAAACAACGCGCCCAAGGGCGCCTTTGTTGTTTTTTGCGGATCGGCTGCAACGATATCCGCAACGTTTCATTCGCTGGATGGGTGCTGTCAGACGAATTCGAACCAGTTTCAGTTTGCTGCGGAAACCGTGATCCTATCCCGAACAAAGTTGACGCCACTCGGCAAGAGCGGCGGTGCGGGTCAGCTTTAAGGTGTCTCGGCTGGCGAGCGATCTTTCCTGGTTAAAGTGGTTTTAGACGGAGGAATGGACGGCGGCGAATTTCTGTAAACTTCGCATGCGCCTGAAACGTTGCATGGCGCGTTCGCGTCGTCGAAACGGGAGGTGCGATTTCTCGGCGCGGTTGTTGAGCCACCTGCCCGTCATTTGTTTTTCCAGCGCACCCAGATCTCTGCACGCAGCCTTGTAGGATGCGAAGCGGTCCGTCACGACGGTTTCCGCTTTGCCGTGAGGCTTCATCAATTTCTTGAGAAATTTCAATGCCGCCTGCTCGTTTCGGTGTTTGGTGACAACCGCTTCCAGCACCTCGCCTTCGGGATCAACAGCCCGCCAAAGATAGTGCCTCTTGCCATTCACCTTCACGAAAACCTCGTCCACGTGCCACTTCCATTTAGAGTATGCTCTCAATTGCTGAATACGCTTCCGTCTGATCTCAGCAGCAAACATCGGGCCAAACCTGTTCCACCAATACCGGACAGTTTCGTGACTCACGTCGATGCCTCCCTCGTGCAGCATGTCTTCGACATTCCGAAGCGAGAGTGGGAAACGGATGCACAACATCACCGCAAGGCGAATGATTTCGGGACTAGTTTTAAAGTATTTGAAAGAGGCAGGTCTGGTCATGGGCAAAAGCTACGCAACCACCCTGCCCCGCTCAAGCAGAGTTAATCTGACAAAACCAACCAAAACATGCCTGGGCAATCCGAGTTCGCTTCGAGCTTGCAGACAACCATCGCGACCTTGCGCTCTTCAATATAGCAATCGACAGCAAGCTTCGCGGCTGTGATCTGGTGAAGATGAAGGTGGTCGATATCATTTCATCGGGTCAGATCAAGGAATGCGCTTCAGTACCGCAGAGCAAGACGCAGAAACCTGTGCGCTTCGAGATATCCGAGGGCACCCGTGCCTCTGTTGGGAAATGGATGGAAGATGAACTCATGGTTGGTTCCGAATACCTCTGGCCTGGCAGATTCCACGAAAGATTGCACATCTCGACACGTTAATATGCGCGGGTTGAACGAGACTGGGTCACATCTATTGGCCTTGAAGCAAGCGCCTACGGAACCCATTCAATGAGGCGCACGAAGGTCACCCAAATCTACAAGAAAACTGGCAACCTCAGAGCGATCCAGCTCTTGCTTGGCCATACCAAGATGGACAGCATAGTCTGGTATCTCGGCGTTGAACTCGAAGGTGCCTTGGCCATCTCCGAAGCCATTGAGATATAGAGCCAATGGGTCGCCTTCACGGGCGACTCGTTGCACACATTCCCGCCATGCCATTTTAGTTCCGAATAGCAGCCATCCGTGCACTTGCAGCATCCTTCAGTGGCAACTGCATCTGATGTTCCAGGAAGTTCGCCCTTGCTCCAACGCGATCAGCGCTGCGACCCGACTAGGCTGAAACGTCGCGATATTTTTCCGAAATTGCGGTCACTGCTTCCTTGGTTTCCAGAGGCAATTCAGGCTGCTGCAGTTCCGCCAATTTCTCTCGCAGGTCGTCGTCAAGTCGCGCAAACAAGTCTTGATCTGCTAACCCAGAATTGCTGAGCGGAATGTTCGGGCCAAAATACCGGGAATTCCAAACCTGGGTCCGGCAATTGTCGACCGTGTGCTGATGAGCGAGGAAGTTTCCAGTGGGGCCAACTTCTCGAATGAGATCAACAGCCATCTGGTCGGAAGTTATTTCCAACCCCTGCCACATCTTTCGCAGCAGCCCTGCCAGATCGTCGCACAACAAAAGCGCGTGCGGCGAATAGGTCAGCCCCTGATCGAGCGAACCCATGTAGTCGATTGTAGCGGGACGGTTGTAGAACATCTGTGTCATGTTTGACGAAATTTCCCAGACCGCATCCTGATTGAAACGGCGGGCAACCGAACAGCCGCCGATGCCGGTCAGCGAGGGGAACCCCAGCGCGCGGCGCACTTGGCACATCGCCATGTCGGCAACCGAGGTCTGAGAGAAACTACCAATGGCACCTGTAGCAGGTTCCATGAAGTTCACATCCGAACACCCAACGCAGAAACTACCTTTAGCAGCCAACTGACCAAGCACGATGGCTGCGAAATCGGTCATCAGAGCATGGGTAATACAACCGGCCAAGGTGATTGGTGAAGAGGCACCGCCAATCGGCAGAGTGCCGACGCCAACCGGAATACCTGCCCGAGCGGCGGTGATGATCTGGTCCGAGTGGATCCGCGCGAGATTGACTGGCAGCGGTGTGATCAGATGCAAGAAATACGGCTTGTCTCTAAGTGCATCATGCGATCCGCGCAAGGCCGCGGCCATGTCGATCACCGCCTCAAGAGATGAAGGATGTTCGCAAAGGTATTCCAACGGTTTGATGGTGTTTTCCATCATGCATGCAAATTCGTCGATTTCGCCGAACTGGTTCGACTCCTCGACGTTCTTAACGGCGATGCAAACCGCATCAACATGCGGAAGCTTGTCCGCAACTCTTGTGATGAGGGCAAGGTCCTCCCGTGTCGAAGGTCGGGGCTCGCCGGTTTCCATATCATAGACTGCAATACAGGTCATGCCAGGCATGAACCAAGTGTGATGGCAATCAATCGAGATGGGATTTTCCCCGTTGCGGTCCCATAAAGTGGTCGCGCGGGCAGCGGTTTCCAGCGCCCTGCGGGTCACGGTTTCTGGGATAGACACGATCCCATTATCTGAAAATTTACACCCGGCACTCCGCAGCAGACAGTCAGCTTCACCTCCTGCCTCAAACACTACGCCTGATGTGGCAAGCAGCTCGATAGCTGTGTGCACGATTTCATCAACCTGGGTTTGCGTAAGCGGCGTGTAGGCTGGTGTAGTCAGGGAATGCGGACCTTTGTTGGCGACGACATCAGTGGGCAATGGAGATCTTCTGCGGCTTCTGTTTCGGCGCATTTCTTACGTCCTCAAAGTTTGAGCAGTTACTCAAACTTGACGCACTGCAATCGTCTTGTCCAGCCGTCAAAACACATCTGTAGTAATTTTTTTATTTGAGCGCTCAAATAAAAACTGATAGTGATTCCCTTCAGAGGAAAGGAGATCCTTATGAAGGACGAAGTGCTGATTCACTCTGATCCCAGAGCCGGACGCACCGGGCTGCCCGCCTGGAGCTATACCAACAATGAGCTTCTGGAAGAAGAAAAGGAGCTTCTGTTCCGACGACACTGGCAGCTTGTTTGCCATGTGAGCGATGTGCCCGAAGCCGGCGATTTCATGGCTGCGGATTTCACTGGCGAACGTGCTCTGGTGGTCCGGGGGGCGGACGGTGAAGTTCGCGCCTTCCATAATCTTTGCCGACATCGTGGAAGCCGGGTCGTGGCTGAAAACAAGGGGCATTGCAAAAACGCTATCATCTGCCCGTTCCACGGCTGGGCCTTCAATCTGGACGGAACACTGCGCGGCGCTGCACGCCCCGAGACGTTACCGGATCTGGACCCAGTGAAGTGGGGATTAAAACCGGTCGAGATGGACATTTGGCACGGCTTTGTCTTTGTTCGCTTCAAGCCGGGACCGCAACCCAAGGTTTCAGAGGTGATGGCTCAGTTTGAAGAAGAGTTGATCCCTTACGGCCTGGCAGAGATTCTGCCGGACGGGAATGGGATCAGCGTCACGGAAATCGCTGCAAACTGGAAATGCGTTCGTGACGTGGACAACGAGGGCTACCATGTGCCGCTGGCACATCCAGGCCTGCATGATCTTTTTGGCAACAATTACGAAGATCAACCATTCACCAATGGCGCCGCCCGGTCCTTTGGTGGCTTCCGCCCGGGTTCCGGGCGGATGTGGAGTGTGCGCAATTACAAGAAGTTGCTTCCGAGAGCCGAGGCTTTGGATGACGAACATCAGGCAGCCTGGCTCTATCTGGGGCTTTTCCCCAACCTGGTGTTCGGTATCTACCCGGATTCAGTGATCTTCTATCACGAGTTTCCGGTGGAAAACGGTCGTACTATCCAGCGCGCCGCCTGTTACAAACGGCCGGCAGAGAATCGGCAGCTGCGAGCTGCACGATATCTCAGCGGACGGATCGACCGGATCACCTCGAAAGAGGATGAGCAGCTTATCGAATGGTGCTGGGAGGCGGCCTTCTCCAGCGGCTATGATGGGGTAATCCTATCGGATCTGGAGCACGGCGTGCGCAGCTACCACGATGAGTTGCGCAAGCTGTTCCCGGTGCTGGAACATGATGAACCTGAACCGGGGCAATTGAAGACCCGGAATGCAGAGCTGCTTACGCAGCTGGGCAAGACATGAATACGGGCGCCGCCACGAACAGGGCGGCGCTCTTAATACCGGCCGGGAGGAGCCAGGAATGTTAACCGGAGAGAGGCGTCAGGGCCTCGCATTGATCAGCCCGACTTTACTCTATTCGCTACTGTTGCTGGCCGCTCCGCTGGTGATGGTGGTAACTTTTAGCTTCTGGACCCAGAATTACCTCGAGCTCGATACGACCTTAACATTGGACAATTACCGCGAAGCTTGGAGCAAACCGATCTACCGCACCTTGCTGCTCCGCTCACTAAAGATTTCGCTGATTGTCACAGTGGTAACCGTGACCCTTGCGTTTCCGATCGCGTACTACCTGTCCTTCCACGTCAAGCACCGCAAGGCGTTGTGGTTGTTTCTGATCACCGTACCCTTCTGGACCAGCTATCTGCTGCGGGTGTTTCTGTGGAAAGTGATCCTCGGATACAACGGCGTTTTAAATACCGCGCTCACCGGGATGGGCATCATAGACCAGCCGCTGACTTTCCTGTTGTACAACGCCAATGCGGTGGTGCTGACCCTGGCCCATGCCTGGGCGCCCTTCGCGATTCTGCCAATATTCGTAGCACTGGAGAAGATCGATCGCTCGCTGCTGGAAGCCGCCGAGGATTTGGGCGACGGACCGGTGCGTAGGTTCTTTCGGATCACACTGCCATTGGCAATGCCTGGCGTGGTAGCCTCTACCCTAATCGTACTGATCCCAACCATCGGAGATTTCATCACTCCGAAGTTGGTTGGCGGTACCGACGGGTTGATGATCGCGAACATGATCCAAATTCAATTCGGCAAGGCAAATAACGCGCCGCTGGGAGCGGCTCTGGCAATCTCTTCGATGCTGATCGTGGCTAGCATCAGCGCAGTGATCTTCTTTGCCGGCAAACGTTTTGGAGGCAAAGTGAAATGAACTCGGTTCGTAAAGGGCTTTCCCCCAAATGGCTGGTTTTCTACGCCGTTGCCTACATGGTTTTTCTCTACGCACCGGTCATCCTGTTGCCGATGTTCGCATTTAACGACGCCACAATCATTTCATTTCCACTGACCGGCTTTACCACCCAGTGGTTCGACGTGCTGTGGAAGACTGAGGCCCTGCACGGTGCGGTACGAAATTCGCTGGTTGTCGGCGTCACGTCAGCGGTGCTGAGCACCATCCTCGGCGCCTGCGCAGCACGGGCGGCAGCTCGCTACAGGTTCCCAGCCAAACGCGGTATTATGAGCTTCATCATGCTGCCACTTGTGCTGCCAGAGATCATCGTTGCAGTGGCCCTTTTGGTTCTTCTGATCCAGCTGGGCATGCCGTTGTCGCTGGCAACCGTCATATTGGGCCATGTACTGATCTGCACGCCCTTCGCCATCGCCATTCTGAACTCTGCATTTCAAGGGCTGGATCAAAGCTTGGAGGAAGCCTCGTACGACCTGGGTGAAAGCCGCTGGGGAACGTTCCGCCGCGTGGTTCTACCGTTGGTCATGCCCGGCATCGTGTCCAGTCTTCTGATCACTTTTACCATTTCGCTGGATGAATTCATTATCGCCTTTTTCCTGACCGGCACAGAAGTAACCCTGCCCGTCTATATCTGGAGCCAGCTGCGTTTTCCTACCAAGCTGCCGTCTGTAATGGCGCTCGGGACTATCTTGCTGACTCTGTCTGTCCTACTCCTGATCCTTGCCGAGTGGTTCCGCCGCCGTTCGGCTCGGAAACAAGGTATCGAAGCTTCAGCTACCGGAGGATTTGCCTGATATGGCTACCCCATCCCTAAAGCCCATCATCGACCTTACCGGCATCACCAAAAATTTTGGTAGCTTTGAGGCCTTAAAAGGCATTGATGCAACCATCTATGAGGGCGAGTTCTTTTCACTGCTGGGCCCCTCGGGCTGCGGCAAGACCACCTTACTGCGCATGATTGCCGGGTTTGAGACGCCAACGGATGGCACAATCGTTATTGCAGGCCAAGACATGGCGGGCGTCCCCGCCAACCGCCGCCCCACCAATATGGTGTTTCAATCCTATGCGATTTTCCCGCATCTCAGCGTGGCAGAAAACGTCGGCTATGGCTTGAAGACCCGCAAGATGCCCAAAGCTGAAATTGCCCGCGAAGTAGAGCAGGCGCTGAAAATGGTGGACCTTGGCGGGTTGGGTGATCGCGCTGCCCACGAGTTGTCCGGCGGTCAGCGTCAACGGGTTGCTCTGGCCCGGGCACTGGTGATGAAGCCGAAGGTCGTGTTGTTGGACGAGCCTTTGTCCGCGCTCGACAAAAAGCTGCGCGACCAAATGCAGGTGGAACTGCGCCAACTCCAGCAAAAGCTTGGTATTACTTTTATTCTGGTGACCCATGACCAGGAAGAGGCACTGACTATGTCCGACCGGATCGCCGTTATGTTCGAAGGCAGGATTGCACAGCTAGCCAGCCCGGAAGAGTTGTACCGCCGCCCGGTGGACAAGCGTGTTGCTTCGTTTATCGGAGTAATGAATTTCCTCGACGCCAAAGCCTCGGGGCGTATGAACGGCCATCTGGCGCTCGATATTCCGGCGCTTGGGAGTATCGAATTACCAACAGCGCAGATCCCCGAAGGAATGGACATTCAGAACCTGGATTCAATTGGCATCCGACCGGAGATGCTGACTATCCTCTTTGATGGCAGCGAACCGACCGAGCAGGTGGCCAGGGGGCAGGTAACTGGAACCGCCTATTATGGCGACATGACCTATTACAGCGTGCGCCTGCCCGGCCATACCGCGGACGTGACAATCTCAATGCGTAACACCGCGGGCCGTTCCATCGTTCCTCCCGGCAGCGAGGTTCCGGTGGGCTGGGGCGCTGACTCCATCGTGCTATTCCAGTGACCCAGGCTGCCTTGGCTGGTCGCCCGGAATAGCATCAAGTTATAGAAAACAAGAAACGCCCCGCCAATTTTGCGGGGCGTTTCTTCTTTCGTGAATACAAGGCGGCTTCAGAAACCAGCTTTAATCAGTTCGAATTCAGCGATCATCTTCTCGCGCAGGTCCGACGGCACCGGCGCTTGCCACAAGGTTTTGGCCCGCAGACTTTCGCTGCTTTCAAGCCCCATTGCCGCGAGGTCGTCCGCGTTCATGTCCGCCATGGCCTTTGCGTTGCCGTGGCCATAGCCCCAGCTGGACACAAGATAATTAGCGGTTTTAGGTTCCAACCAAGCGTTGATGAAGTCATAGAACTTATCTTCAGAGCCCGGCGCATTGGCTAGCTTCGCATAACCGCATACCCAGCTGGACGCGCCCTCTTCCGTGTCGCGCTTGATAGCGATTGGGTGGCCTTCATAGGTCATCGTCGAATATGTCTCGTTCCAGGCCCAGGCCAGATAAACCTCACCGCTTTGCATCAGCTGGGCCAGCGACGCGCCATCGGACCAGTAGGTGCGAACATTCTGGTGCACCGCGCGCAGGAAATCAGATGCTGCCTGAAACTGTTCGTCCGTGGCATTGGTCCAGTCTGTGACGCCAATGGCCAGAAAACCCAAAGCATAGGCATCATCCACATTGTCGCCAATCGAGATCCGCCCCTGATGCTTGGGATCTGCGAAGGCCTGCAGGGTCGCCACGTCCGCATCTTTCAGATGTTCAGTGTGATAGGTGACGGCAGTGTTGCCCCAATCCGCTGGAATGAAATAGCTCTGGCCGTCCTTGGTGTAGGCTTCAATGTCGCGGAAACTCGGCTCTAACTCGTTCCAGCGCTCAATGCGCGCAGTATCCAATGGGGCAAGCAACCCGGCCTCAATCCACTTTGGAACCGACTGTGAACAGGGATGGGCAACGTCTGCGTGGAAACCGGAACGCAGTTTCTGGAACGCTTCCTCCTCGTCACCGAAGAAAGCGAAAGTCGGCCCGTCCCCATGTTTTTCGATGTAAGCAGAGAAGAACTCAGGGTCTTCGTAACCGGCCCAGTCGAAAACGGTCAGTTCCGCATCGTCGGCCAATCCCGCACCTGCCTGAAGTGACAGGGCCATGCCAAGCGCAGTGGCTGTTTTCAATAATTTCATGAAAGTCTCCCTGTTGCCGCGGCCCTGTTTTCCAGCCTTTTGCCTCCTCCGGCGCAGGTAGGACCGTGATAAGAAAAAGGTTAAGAGGGAATCTGACTTGACACAAGAATTATTTGAGCGCTCAATCAAATTATGATGCAAAACCTGCATATCATAGGGTAAATACTGATGCGCGATCCTCGCCACGAAATCCTCTTCCAGCCGCTGAAAATCGGCCCCGTAGAGACGAAGAACCGTTTCTACCAAGTGCCGCACTGCGCGGGCATGGGATGGCGGCGCCCGCGTACTGTTGCGGCAATGCGGGGGATGAAGGCGGAAGGAGGTTGGGGGGTTGTGAATACCGAATTCTGCTCGATTCACCCAACTTCGGATAACGACTACTACCCCTATGCCGCACTGTGGGACGAGGATGATATTCGGGCCAACCAGTTGATGACCGACGCCGTGCATGAACATGGCGCGCTGGCCGGGGTGGAGTTGTGGATAGGCGGCGGTATGGTGACGAATTTCGGCACCCGGCTTGCCCCCCTTGGTATGCGCAACCGACCGCAGACGGATTCCACAGTGCTGCATCCGGGACAGGCGCGCAAAATTGATCGCGAGGACATCCGCAATATTCGCAAATGGCACCGCGAGGCTGCCTTAAGAGCGGTCGATGCCGGTTTCGACATCGTTTATGTCTATGCCACCCACGGCTACCTGCTGTCGGAATTCCTCGACCCGGTGAACAACACACGCACTGATGAATACGGCGGCAGCCTGAGGAATCGGGTTCGGCTGGTGCGCGAACTCATCGAGGAAACAAAAGAGGCCGTTGGTCACAAATGCGCCGTGGCCACCCGTTTCAGCGTCGGGCTGGACGATGCCGAGAGCTATGATGCCTTCGCCATGCTGGCGGACCTGCCAGACCTGTGGGACCTGGTGGTGCCCGACTACGGGGTTGAGATGGGGGTAAGCCGTTTCGTCAAGGAAGCGTCTTTTACGGATAATATCGCGCGAGCGAAATCTCTGACCTCCAAACCCGTTGTGGCGGTAGGGCGTTACACCTCGCCTGAAACCATGGCGCAGGTGATCCGCCAGGGCGGGCAGGATCTGATCGGTGCGGCACGCCCGTCAATCGCTGACCCGTTCCTGCCAAAGAAGATTGAAGAAGGCCGCAGCGAAGACATACGCGAGTGCATCGGTTGCAACATCTGCTACGCGCATGACTCGCTTGGTGTGCCACTGCGCTGCACCCAGAACCCGACCATGGGCGAGGAATGGCGCCAAGGCTGGCACCCCGAGAAAGCCGGGCGCAGCGAAAAACCTGAAAAAGTGCTGGTTGTCGGAGCAGGGCCTGCCGGGTTGGAAGCCGCCCGGGTTCTAGGCGAGCGCGGCCATTCGGTAATGCTAGCCGAAGCAAGCCGCGTACTAGGAGGCCGCGTCACTCGTGAGTCCCGCCTGCCGGGGATGGTTGAGTGGGCCCGCGTGCGCGACTGGCGTGTTGGGCAGATCGAAAAACTGTCCAACGTTGAAATCTATCCGGAAAGCCCACTGACAGCATCCGATGTGCTGGATCTTGGTGCCTCCCATGTGATCGCCGCAACAGGGGCGGTCTGGGCGAGGGATACCATCGGGCGGCATTCCGATACCGGTTTAGAGGAGGAGGCGCCCGGCATGGTCGTCTCGGCGGAAACAGTGCTGAAAGGTGAAACGCTGAATGCGGATCATGTGATGATCTATGATGACGATCACTACTACCTCGGCTCAGTTCTGGCCTTAAAGCTGCGCAAGGAAGGGCACAGGGTCACGCTGGTGACGCCCGCTGGCCGTCCCTGCGATTGGGGCCAATGGACGACCGAGGTCTACCAATCCAATACCGCCTTGATTGAGGCGGGGGTTGCCGTCGTACCCAACCGGATGCTGGTGGCAGCCCATAAGGGAGAGGCAGTCTTGTCCTGCATGTTCTCAGAAAGCCGCAGTACTCATGCCTGCGATGCAATTATCCCGCTTACCCGCC
Organism: Ruegeria sp. AD11(2025); assembly: GCF_056542405.1. Lineage (NCBI taxonomy): Bacteria > Pseudomonadati > Pseudomonadota > Alphaproteobacteria > Rhodobacterales > Roseobacteraceae > Ruegeria > Ruegeria sp. AD11(2025). Next base: position 67,058 of record NZ_JBQFZU010000005.1, read on the forward strand.
GCCTGCCGGTGCTGGATCTCTATGATGGCCTAAAGGGTATGGGAGATGGATTACACGAGTCCGGCATCAAATCCGTAATCCGCATTGGCGACGCCGAAGCCCCCCATATCATAGCGGCCGCCGTGCAAAGCGGCTACCGCGCCGCGATGGACCTGGGACAGGAAGTTGATCTTGCCACGAAATACGGGCGTCGCGAACATACGGTGTAAGAACACACGCGCAATCGGACTTCCACAATAAGCGCCGCGGAAAGAATGCCTTCTATAGATGCAAACGTTGGATGGCGCTGTGCCTGCCGATCAGGTGAATAGTTTTCAGATGCCGAGTTGCAGCTGGTGCCAAGCATTTCCAGAACAATAGAACAATAAAGGCGGGTGCCGGAACCCGATGCACCCGCCAGTTCGGGAAAGGTGACTGGAGCCTCTGTCACCCCTACCCCAACCTCACACAGTCAGCTGCGCTTCCACCTGCTGAATGGCTCGTTCAAGAATGTCGAACATTTCGTCGATCTGCTCCAACGTGATGATCAACGGTGGCGAGAACACAGCCATGTTGATCAGCGGTCGCACGATCAGGCCCATCTTCTCGCAGGCGGCATCAATCATCGCGCCAAGCTTGCGCTCGGCTTCCAGATCCTCCGCCCGACATTCGATACATCCCAAAAGTCCCTCACCGCGAGCATCGCCGACGATTCCAAACGTCATAAGTTCGCGCAGGCGTGCTTGAAAATGCGGGGTGACGGCGCGGACATGCTCTAGGATACCTTCTCGCTCGATGATCTCGATATTCTTCAGCGCTGCGACGCAAGAGACCGGATGACCTGAGTAGGTGTATCCGTTTGTGTAGGAAGACGGTGTACCCAGGTGACTCATCTGTTCCATAACCCGGTCGGAAATGATGCATGCGCCCAAAGGCAGATAACCAGAGGTCAGACCCTTTGCGCAGGTGATCATGTCGGGCTGAATATCGAAAACTTCTTCGGAGGCAAACCAATGACCCAGCCGGCCGAAACCGGTGACCACCTCGTCGGAGATGTACAAGATATCGTTGGCGAGGCAGAGCTCCCAGGTCCGTTTGTGGTAGCCGGGAGCAGGCACAATGACACCTCCGGAGGAAAGAATCGGTTCGGCAATGAAGGCGCCAATGTTTTCCGCGCCAATCTCTGCAATAGCGGCAGCTAGGTCGGCGACTTTGTCATCGCACCAATCCTCGACGCTCATGTCCGCAGGGCGGCGATAGGGGTTAACGTCGGGCAGAAAATGCACCAGTCGCGTCTCGAAATCGAAATGGCTTTTGTCGCGCTCCTTGCCGGTCACCGAATGGGCCAGATAGGTCGAACCGTGATAGCCCTTTTCTCGGGCGATGATCTTCTTCTTCTGCGGTTTGCCGCGGCGGTTGTTCATGTACTGCATCGTACGCAGCGCCGTATCCACCGCCGTCGAGCCACCGGTAGTAAAGAAGACGTTGTTCAAATCGCCGGGGGCCATTTCGGCGATCTTCTTAGCCAGCATCGCCGATGGTTCAGTGGTGTTGGTGAACGGAGAAGTATAGGGTAGTTTAATGACCTGCGCGGCGATGGCGTCGGCCATCTCCTGGCGGCCATAGCCGATCTGGGTGCACCACATGCCACCGGGCCCGTCGATGTAGCGCTTTCCGGAGGCGTCCCAAAGGTGAATCCCCTCGGCGGTCTCCATCAGCATATTGTCGTATCCACGCCAGTCGTCCATTGCCATCCAAGGATGCAATTGATGGGTGCGATCCCACGTGTGCAGGGTGTTGGGGCTCGGTTCGTTGGACAACGTATTTGGTTTCATTTTGGTCATTGGAAGTACCTAATCCGATTCAGAACGGGCGTGGCGGAGTTGCTCGCGCACGGCTATTGATGAAAAAGGGGTTGTCTTCGATTGTGACCGGCACAAGGCGCTTGTCCCATTGGCCCTCTTCGTTGACGTAAACTTCTGCCCAGAGGTCATCCGTGATGCCCTCGCCGAAAGGCGCTTTGAACTCGGCCAGTGCGATGTTGCGCTTGGTCGTGGGGGACCATACGCCAGAGGTCACATGCCCCACCTCTTTCTTCTTCTTGTGATAGATCAGAGCGCCATCAGCGGGTTTGAACCCGCCAATATCGATCTTGCGCAGGTGATACCGCAGACCGGATTGCCGTTGCTTCAGCAATGCACGGCGCCCATTGAAATGGCCCTTTGTGAAATCCACCATTTTATCGAAGCCCAACTCCAGCGGGCTACGACCGCGCCCCAGGCGCATGGCAGTGTGAACAGGTTGGAAGTCGAAACCAGCGGCGATGAACCCTGCCTCGATCCGGCAGATATTGAGCGCCTCGAAGCCGATCGCCTTCAACCCCCAATGGCAGCCTGCCGCCCACAACCGGTCCCACAAGTCCAACGCGTTGCCATTCGGAACCCACAGCTCATAACCGAGATCACCAGTAAACCCGGTGCGCGATACCCAGAGATCCGGTTCGACCTCGCGCCAATCGAAAGGCTTCATCTCTCCAACATCACCCAGACCTGCATCCTGCAACAGCGAGAACGACGTCGGCCCCTGTAAAGACAACGCCGCGGTGTTCTGGCTCTCGTCTGCGATTTCGACGTCCAATCCCCAGGCGGTGTCGAGAAGCCATGTATACATCGGCTCCTGGCAGCAAAGGCGGAAATCTGTTTCGGAGTAGCGGAACAATGTGCCATCGTCGATGACCATGCCCTCTTCATCGCACCATAGAACATAGCCGACCCGTCCATCGCGCAGCTTGGCGACGTCGCGGGTCACCAGCCGGTTCACGACCTCCAACGCATCCGGTCCTGTAATGCGGTATTTGTGCATCGGCGAAATATCAAACAGGGTTGTCTGGTTGCGGATGGCGAAATATTCGAACTCCACCGTGTCCAATGTCGTGGCCGAAATGTAGCCTGCCCAATTGGTCCAACTCTTAGCAGTGCTGAGCGCCTCCAGCCGCGGCTGGAACGGAGTTTCGATCAAGCCGATGGGAACATGTTTGGTCATCAGAGTACCCCGTCCTTCAATAGCTGCATTGCGCTGTTACGGCCGGCCAAACCGGTCACGTCTCCGCCCGGGTGGGCGCCTGCACCACATAGGTAGTAGCCTTCGGGTCCAAACCGGTAATGCGCCATTCCGTTGGCGGGCCGCACCGTTAGAATCTGGTCGATGCCCATCTCAGCATGATGCCAATGCCCACCCGGCGCCCCTGTTCGCGCTTCAATACAGGCAGGGCTGAGGGCTTGCGTCTCTATGACCAGACCTCCGATACCGGGTGCGTATTTCTCAAGCGTTGCAATTGTGACGTTTGACAGTTTCTCACGAGCTGCCTCATCCCAGCCGCCGTCCAGACCGTAGGGAACAGAACTGACCACGGCAGAAATCACATGCCGACGGTCTTTGGCCAGCGTCGGGTCTGTCAGGCTGGGAATGATCGCCTCAATAACAGGCGCTTTCGGCATCTCGCCGTATTTAGCCGGGTTGAAGGCACGTTCTACATAAGTTGCACTCGGGGCGATCAGCAGCCGGCTCGCCGCAAGGTCGGGATTGAGACCTGTGAACTCCGGCGTACCGCTAAGCACCAGATTGACCTTGGCCGCCGAGCCTTTGCAGCGCTGGTTGCGCATTCGCCGGACTGCTTCGACGTCGTAATGTTTTGTGCCTGTGAGCATCATTGCGGGCATTGGGCCCGTATTGCTCAAAACTGCTCGGGCTGAGATTTGGGTGCCGTCCTCCAGCACCACGCCCGCTGCGTGATCGTTTTCAACCAACACCCGGGCCACGCCGTTGCCAGTAAGGATTTCCGCCCCGGCAGCGCGAGCCGCAGTCTCAAACGCAGCAGAAACTGCGCCCATTCCACCCACTGGCAGCTGCGCACCGCCGCCCTGCCCCAAGCGGTACATTAAGGTAAAGACAGTCCCAGGTGAGCGCGGGCCTGCATAAGCGCCGCGCACCGCATCTGCTGCCAGCGCGCCAGCCAGCGGGCTGTCCTCAAGATCATCCAAAATCAAGTCATAAGCGTTGGACAGGAGAACGCGGAGAAACTCGCGCATGTCCTTCTTGCCCATCCGCTTTAGATCCAGCCCCAGTTTGGCCAATCCGCCAAGTTCGGTGAGCATATCCAGGCTGTTCAAGCCGCCTTCAAGCGACGGAGGGGTTTTCGTAGAAAGCTGGCCCAGCAAACGCGCAAACAGGGTCAAACGGCGCATCAATTCGGCAAAAGGCGCGGCTTCGGGATGAGGTCGACCGTCTGCCAATTCAGCCTTGCCATCACGGATGATCGCATGGTTACCGTCTTCTGATAGCGACACTGAAGCCAGCTTGCGCAATTCCAAGGGAGCACTTGCTGTCCCGAGACCCAACTCTTTAGTCACTTTAGGGTGTAAGTTGTAAAGCAGATGCGCGATCTCCGGCACCTGAGTCCCGCCTGCAAGTGTGGTGTTGCGCGCCATACCGCCTGCGGTCTCGTTCCTTTCGATCACGCAAACCGATTTGCCCTTACGGGCCAGCGTCGCAGCTGCGGCCAGCCCGTTATGACCCGCGCCAATGACAACCGCATCATAGGTAGGTGTCGTCATCATATACTCCTCAGGCTGCGTAGCTGTTCATTGCGTTGCTTTTGCCAATGTTGCGCAGGATTTCTTTGGCAGCATTGGCACCCGGAGCCGCCATCACACCGCCGCCTGGGTGGGCTGAGGATCCGACTATGTACATGCCATCAATAGGCGTATCGTATTGTGCGTAACCGGGGACCGGACGGTTGAAGAGCAGCTGGTCGAAGGTCAGTTCGCCCTGAAAGATGTTGCCTTCGGTAAGACCAACCTCCTGCTCGATATCCCAAGGGGTGCGGATTTCAGCATGTAAAGTCTTGCTGCGGATGTCGGGGCAGGCCTGTTCCAGTTTGTCGAAGACACAATCCGCAAAGGCGCCGCGGGTCTGGCCATTCCAGTTGGTTCCGGCGCGCACGCCGCCCACTTCCAGATCGTAGGGCGCGTATTGTACGAAGACGGTCATCATGTGCTTGCCCGGTGGGGCCATTGTCGGGTCGATCTGGCTGGGGATCAGCATGTCGAAATAAGGGTTTTGCGACCAGCGCCCCTCTTTCCAATCGTCATAGGCGCGTTCCAGTTCGTTCAGGCTTTCGGCGCAATGGAGATCGCCGCGCAAGAAAGGCGCACTCTTGGGTGCGGCAGGAAACTCGGGCAAGGCATCCAGTGCAATGTTCAACTTGCCCGACGAGCCGCGAATCTTGAACCTTTTGACCGCCTTCAAAAAATCTTGGGGTAAATGCTGCTGCTCGGTATGCTCCAGGAAAGTTCGCTTCACATCCATATTGGAGGCGACTAAGGGCGCGCGGTATTCATCGCCATTTTCCAACACGACCCCTGTGACCCTGCCATTGGAAACCAAAAAGCGGTCGACGCCAGAGCCGGTTACGATAGTGCCGCCTGCTTCCTCAAAACAGGCTCCAAGCGCGTTGGAGATTGCACCCATGCCGCCACGGGCAAAGCCCCAAGCCCCAATCGCGCCATCCACGTCGCCCATGTAGTGGTGTAGCAGAACATAAGCTGTGCCGGGCGAATAGACACCTAGGCCCGTACCTATGATCCCCGCCCCGGCTATGTGCGCCTTGATCAGGTCATTCTCGAAATGTTCATCTAGGAAGTCGCCGATCGACATCGACCAAAAGCGCAGGGTCTCGCCCAGCTCCTTCTTGCCCAGCCCATGCGCCTGTTTGATCAGAAACAGCAGCTCGCCGATGTCGCGCGGCTTTAACGAGGTGGGATCTGGTGCGTTTCGCAACAGAAAAGGCCGGATGAAGCGGCATTGGCGTATCACTGTCTGGCTGAACCGGTCATAGGCATCCGCGTCATGCGTACTGTGGCGGCTTATTTCCCGGCGCAGCGCGTCATGGTCGGACATATAGGCAAAGTAGTCGCCGTCCCGGTTAAAGCTGGCACCACCTTCGTAGGGGATCACCTGAAGCCCATATTTTGGCAGTTCCAAGTCGCGCACAATTTCGCGGCGTAGCAGCGAACAGACATAGGAGCAGTTGGAATAGGTCCAACCTTCATGCAGCGACCGGCTCACAGCTGCACCGCCGATCCAATCGTTCTTTTCCACAACCAGAACCCTCAGCCCTGCCTTTGCCAAGTAGCAGGCCGTAGTCAGGCCATTGTGCCCTGCCCCTGCGACGATTGCGTCATATCTGTCGTGCTGCCCCATGAACTTCTCCTGGCTCGACCTTCGTCAGGTGGAGCGTAGAGGAGAAGATATTTTTCGTAAAGTTTTTTTGAGCGCTCAAATAAAAATAAGTGGGCTGACAGGAACAGAGAATTGTGGAACAAGGGAAAAAGTTGAAGTTTGGTTTGGATTTCTCATGGTGGCATCTAAGGGCAGCGGCAGGAAGCCGCGCAAGGAACGCAAGGAAAACGCCGACATGCGACGGCGTCAGATTCTCGATGCGACTCTTAAGTCGATTGTGATTAACGGGCTCGCCAAGACAACGCTGGCGACAGTAGCCAACGAGGCCGGGCTGTCCCAAGGCGTGGCAGTCTTCTATTTCAAGTCCAAGACCGGGATTCTTACCGAAGCACTGCGGGATCAGTACCAAACCTACGAGGCCCACTGGGTGGCGGCGTTGGGCAAGGCACCAGAAGACCCCGCGACCCGGTTGCGCACAATCATCGAGGCGGATTTTAGCCCCAAGATCTGCAACTCCAATGCACTCGCCATCTGGTTTGCCTTCTTCGGGGAACAGAATTTTGTTCCACAATATGCTGAAATCAACCGCGAATTTGAGGACAAACGGTCCAAGATGCTCAGCGAGATCTGCCATCAGCTGGTGCCGGAAGACCCTGACAAGGCCAGTTTAGCTGGGGGCTGGATCGATACGCTGACTGACGGTTACTGGCAGAAACTGCATCTGTTCCCACACATCTACTCACGTGAAGGGGCGCTGACACAGACACTAAATTTCCTTCAAACGCTATTCCCTAACCATGCGGAAGCATTCCAAACAAAGATTGGGAAGTAGACCAATCAGCAGCCCTGCAAACTTCTTAGACTACTCTAAGGGCAGCCGAAGAATATGCAGCTTTTACTTTCAAGCTGATCATTCGATCAGCCTCTCTTCGGATAATGCAATCAAACTTGTCTCTTGGACTTTGCTCAACAAAGACTACGGCGTAATCGCTATCCTCTTAGAAGTGATACAGCACGCTCTGCATGTTTTCGCTATAGCGATGGTGAGAATGGGAACGTGTCGCATGATTTGCTCGCAATGAAACCGCAACGTTATTGCAGCGCCATCTGCCACTTAAGTGCAATGGTCGGCTTCCAATGCCCATATTTTGTTGTATTCAAGACAGTGATCCGAAGTTCGTTGCACCTGAGTACTTGCCGAACGCCAACGCGCTGGCAGCTTTATGCAAGAGCTCCGGACTATAGCGATGCTGACAATGGGAAAATGCGGCGGAAAAAAACCAAACAGCTAAGATGTTTAGCCGTTTGATAGCAACCCATTCTAACTCGGTCTATCTATCCGGGCGGAAAAACAGCTGTCTTTTTTACCGTTCCATAGACAAAGCTGGTGTCGATCGAGGCTATCCCACCGATCGGATGAATTCGGTGGCGAATAAACTCCTCGTAAGCCTCAAGGTCCGACACCAAAACCCGCAACTGATAGTCCATTGCCCCGGTCAGCACGTGGCATTCAAGAACTTCATCGATCATCCGAACACGTTTTTCAAAGTTCTGAACGTCCGTTTCATTGTGTCGCTCTAACCGGATACGCACGAAGACGGTAATGGCCATCCCATACGCGGCAGCGTCAACGTCGGCGCTGTATCCCTTTATCACTCCGTTGGCTTCAAGGTTTTTGACCCGGCGCAAACACGGTGACGGGGACAGGTTCACCTCGTCGGCAAGATCCTGGTTCGTCATGCGCCCGTCACGCTGCAGAGCTCGAATGATCTGCCTGTCCTTAGCGTCCATTTCACCCTCTTGCTTAGCAGATTATGCTAATTTTCATTACCACATTGGTATTTTTCGCAACCAATAGCTCAAAGTAAAGGCGCAAACTGGCTTCAAACTGAATCAGGAGCTTGTAATGACCCGTTCAACCGGATTTGCCACCCGCGCCATTCACCATGCTTACAATCCTCTGGAAAATGACGGCGCGCTGACACCACCGCTACATTTGACGTCCACGTTTACGTTCGAAACCGCAGAAGCTGGTGGAGAGTTGTTCGCCGGTGAGCGTGAAGGTCATATCTACAGCCGTATTTCAAACCCCACATGCGACCTTCTTGAACAACGTATTGCCATACTTGAGGGAGCCGAGGCTGGACTAGCTCTCTCAAGCGGCATGGGGGCGATCACGGCAGTGCTTTGGACCCTGCTGTCGCCGGGGGACGAAGTTATCGTGGACAAAACGCTCTATGGCTGCACCTTCGCCTTCCTGCGTCATGGTTTGGCGAAATGGGGTGTCACGATCACACATGTCGACATGACAGACCCTGAGAACCTGAAAGCGGCCGTTTCCGACAAGACCCGCGTTGTCTATTTTGAAACTCCGGCCAATCCGAACATGCGCTTGGTGGACATCGCCGCGAGCGCCGAAATTGCGCACTCGGTCGGCGCAACGGTTGTAGTCGACAACACCTATGCCAGCCCGTATCTGACCCGCCCGATTGAACACGGGGCAGACATCGTTCTGCACTCCGCTACTAAATACCTCGGCGGGCATGGTGATGTGGTCGCGGGTCTTGTTGTAGGAACCGCTGAACAGATTGCTGAGATCCGCCTTGTTGGGATGAAAGACATGACCGGCGCGGTAATGGCCCCTTTCAACGCGATGCTGATCCTGCGTGGTCTGAAGACACTGAACCTGCGTCTGGATCGTCACTGTGCGTCCGCCATGGTCGTTGCGGACTTCCTCGAAGCACATCCCGCCGTCGGCGAAGTTTACTTCCCCGGACTTGAGAGTTTCGCCCAGCATGATGTCGCGCAGCGCCAGATGTCCCAACCCGGCGCCATGATAGCGTTTGAAACCAAGTCCGGCCTGTCCGGTGGGATCGATTTCATGAACCGCTTGAACATGATCCAGCGCGCGGTGTCCTTGGGCGATGCGGAAACACTGATCCAGCACCCCGCATCCATGACCCATTCGACGTATACCTCAGAAGAGCGGGCCGAGCATGGCATCAGCGATGGTCTGATCCGTCTGTCCGTCGGGCTGGAGGATGTCGAAGATATCCTTGCAGACCTGGAGCAAGCTTTGCCCTACCCTGCCCGCAGCGCCGCCTGAACCCGGAGACCGCCATGCACATTGATCCCACCCAACTGAAGATTGTGGAACAGCGCCTGCTCTGGTTGTCTCATTGGATGATTCACCATGCCAACCATGTTCGACCGAAGGTGGATGGGATCAAGATCGGTGGCCATCAGGCTTCGTCTGCTTCGATGGTATCGATCATGACCGCGCTCTATTTCTCGGCCTTGCGTCCAGAAGACCGGGTTGCAGTCAAACCCCATGCCTCACCAGTTTTTCACGCGATGCAGTATCTCATGGGCAATCAAACACGTGAGAAGATGGAGAGTTTTCGCGGATTCGGGGGGGTGCAAAGTTATCCCAGCCGAACCAAGGATATCGACGATGTTGATTTCTCGACCGGGTCGGTGGGTCTGGGTGTTGCGATCACCTCGTTTGCCTCGATCATTCAAGACTACATCAAGGCCAAAAGCTGGGGCTCAGATGCGCCAATGGGACGTATGGTAGCCCTCGTGGGCGATGCCGAACTGGATGAAGGAAACGTTTACGAGGCGTTGCAGGAAGGCTGGAAGAACGACCTGCGAAACACGTGGTGGATCATCGACTACAACCGACAGTCACTGGACGGTATCGTCCGGGAAGGGCTGTTCGAACGGATCGAGAAAATCTTCGATGCGTTCGGTTGGGATGTCGTGCGTGTAAAGTATGGGGTTCTGCAACGCGCCGCCTTTGAAGAGCCCGGCGGCAACCGCCTGCGTGATTGGATCGACGCTTGCCCCAACCAGGACTACTCCGCTTTGACTTTCATGGGTGGTGCGAATTGGCGACAGCGTCTGATGGACGATCTGGGGGATCAGGGAGACGTGACCGCCCTGATCGAAAGGCGCACGGACGCAGAACTTGCTGCCCTGATGGAAAACCTTGGCGGCAACTGCGTCGAAACCATGGCTCAGACATTTGCAGCCATCGATCATGATCGCCCAACGTGCTTCCTGGCCTACACCGTCAAAGGATGGGGCACCCCCATTGCAGGCCACAAGGACAATCACGGCGGGCTGATGAACAATAGCCAGTTTGCTGCGTGGCAGTCGCATATGGGAGTGCCGGAAGGCGAAGAATGGGAGCCTCTTGCGACAGTGCAGGACCCAACCGCCCTCAAGGATTTTCTGGCCAAAACACCGTTCTTTGCCAAAGGTCCGCGCCGCTATTTCGATAACAAACTGGATGTGCCGTCGATCGAGATCGACACCAGTCGCGAAATCTCGACCCAGATGGCGTTCGGCAAGATTCTTGACGATCTGTCAAAAGGCGACAGCCCATTGGCCGGACGCATAGTGACGACCTCGCCAGATGTGACAGGCACGACAAGCCTTGGTCCTTGGGTGAACAGGCGCAAACTGTTTGCCCGATCCGAACAATCCGACGCCTTCATAGAACACCGCATCCCGTCGACTGCAAAATGGGAGTTCGCGCCGGAAGGGCAGCATATCGAGCTTGGTATCGCCGAAATGAATCTCATGTTGCTTCTGGGAGCGGCGGGTCTGTCGCATTCCCTGTTCGGCAAGCGGCTGATCCCGATTGGCACCGTTTACGATCCTTTTGTCAGCCGCGGCCTCGATGCTCTGAATTACGCCTGTTATCAGGACGCACGCTTCATGCTGGTTGGCACACCATCGGGCGTCACCCTCGCACCCGAAGGTGGAGCACACCAATCCGTTGGAACGCCGCTCATTGGGATGAGCCAGGACGGGCTCGCCGCTTTTGAACCCGCCTTTGCCGATGAGCTGGCGGTGATCATGGAGTGGGCCTTTGATTACATGCAGCGCGATGGCGAAGGACAGCCCGACGAGCGCACCTGGCTTCGCGATGAAACCGGAGGGTCCGTCTATCTGCGGCTGACCACCAATCCAATCGAACAGCCCGGCAAGCGCGTAGACGACGAATTTCGCCAAGGGGCCATCGATGGCGCTTATTGGTTACGAAAACCAGGACCCAATTGCGAAGTTGTTGTCGCCTATCAAGGGGCCGTCGCGCCAGAGGCAATCAAAGCCGCCGGCATGATTGGCGAGGGCCGTCGTGATATAGGTGTTTTGGCCGTGACATCGGCAGATCGCTTGAATGCCGGGTGGACCGCCGCTCAACGAGCGCGTTCTCGCGGTACCCGGTCGGCACGCTCTCACATCGAAACCCTGATGTCCGACCTTCCGCCACATTGCAAGCTCGTCACCGTTATCGATGGCCATCCTGCAACTCTATCCTGGCTGGGGGCTGTGCTTGGACATCAGACCATTCCTTTGGGCGTCGAGCATTTTGGTCAGACCGGAACGATCGGCGATCTATATCGCCACCATTGCATTGACGCAGACGCCATTCTGGAGAAAGTGAATGGCCTGACCCATGGCAGGGCGCTTCACCGTGCATAAGTGGGCTGGACCTGGACAATAATGTAGAGAACAAACTAGCACTGATCATAGACCAAGATAACTATCCGGCCATGTAGACAGTGCTCTTAGGTTCAATGAACCTACCGGACCTGAACTTGGCTGGTTTGATTGGAGATGACGCCCGAAAAACAGGGCTCCTTTGACTAAAAATATATATCTTGGCCCTCTGCACCGGTCCTCGGGAGGCAGCGGTGGGAGGCTCGAAACCTCTCACTCCGACCAAAAAAACAAGGTGTCGAATGTAGAGATATTCTGCCTTATGACCAATTAAATTACCTTTCCGCCAAAAAAGTTACCTCTGGTGGTGAATGTCACACAAGCCTGGTCCAACCGTCATAATTGGGCCTAAAACAAATGAACGTTCAGCTTCAGAAGGAACACAAAACTAAACGCTGCTACTTCAATGAAGTTTGACCCTGGGCTGCGGGTCTGTACGATGACGCGTTGCAGAAAACATCGACTATCAGCCTTTATCTGCCGACTATCATGCTTCAACCGGAGCAAAGCGTGCCGCAGTGCATCCCCCGAACCTGTCACTCGCTGCTCGAACAAATTCATCGAATGAACGAATTCAAAAATCGCGGACAAAACTGATTTTGTTGGGCGACCGCGACGAGGCAGCCCCGTAGTTTAAGCGTGGAGTGGCTCTCGAGGGTCATGTTGAGAACCAGCTCGCGCAAGAAACCGTTTTAGCTGGCTGCTTCTTGGGACAAAGCTTCCAGCAGTGTGCCCAAGTTATGCTGGAACATTGCCAAGTAGCTGGTCGCCGGGCCACCACGCTCGGACAGGGCGTCCGAAAACAGACGGCCGCCTATCTCGATGCCGGTTTCGTCCGAAATCTGTTGAACCAGAGCGGGGCTGGTAATGTTTTCAACAAACAGCGCCGCCGCGCCCTCGGCTTTCAGCTGGTCGATTAGAACAGCAAGCTCTCGCGCCGAAGGTTCTGCTTCGGTGTCGATACCGACGGGTGCCAGGAAGTTCATTTCGTACGCATCTGCAAGATAGCCGAACGCGTCATGTGCCGTCACCACAGTGCGGCGATCTGCGGGTAGGTCAGCCAGCTTGGCTTTGGTTTCCGCATCCAGTGCTTCCAACTCGGCAATAAAGGCATTGGCGTTGGCGGCGATCTGGTCGGCGTGTTCGGGCAGTGCTTCTTTCATCGCATTCGCCACGTTGGTTACGTAAACCACACCATTCGACAGAGAGTTCCAGGCATGAGGATCGATTTCACCATCGACTTTGACCGGGATGACGCCCTCGGTTGCGACATGCACGGTAGCCTCAGTACCAGACTCCGAGATCAGAGTGTCGGACCAAGTCTCAAAACCCAGACCGTTGACAAAGATGATGTCCGCTTCGGCGACGGCCTTCGCGTCGGCGACCGACGGCTGGTAGACATGCGCGTCGGCGTCGGGACCCACGATGGTCGTCACAGTGGCCAGATCACCGACAACCTCTTCGACCATGTCACCAAGGATCGAGAAGCTGGCGACAATTTTCACATCGTTTTCACCAGCCACAGCCGGAAACGTTGCCAAGGCAAGGGAGGCCGAGGTGACACCAGCATAGAGGGATTTCGTAAGAGTCATTGTGCTCTCTCTTCTTGTGGAACTTGCGCAACGGTGAGGTCTTTTGAAACGGACGGTTTGCGCAGCCGTCCGCCAAAACCAAGCGGGCCGAATATGGCCGAGAACAGGAAAAAAGCACCTGCAACCAGCACGATGGCCGGACCCGAAGGCGTGTCGGGGAACAGGTAGGACAGGGTCAGACCGATCCAGCAGCTGGACAAGGCGAAGATGAAACCCAGAACCAGCTGGGCGGTGATCGTACTGGCCCAATAACGGGCCGCAGTCGCGGGCAGGATCATCAGGCCAACGGCCATCAGCGTACCCAGTGTTTTGAATGCGGCCAGCAGGTTCAGAACCAGCAACAGCATGAAACCCTGATCGACCAACCAGGGGCGGCGGGTCTGGGTCTCAAAAAACACCGGATCGCAGGTGCTGACTATCAGGGGGCGCAACAGAAAAGCGAACGCCACCAGCGTCACCGTCGCGACGCCACCCACAAGCAGCATCGAGGCATCGTCGATCCCAAGGATCGAGCCAAAGAGAAAGCTTTTCAGTGGAACGGCGGACCCGGCGGCGGAAAGGATGAAAATGCCCACCGCCAGCGCGATCAAGTAGAGCGATGCAAGGCTGGCATCACTGCGCAAAATGGTTCGTCGGGCCAGCAACGCTGTCAGGATGGCAACACCGACCCCGGCAATCAATCCTCCAATCAGCAGGGACATGACTGACAGCCCCGCAGTCACAAAGCCTATGACGATACCGGGCGTGATCGCATGGGCCATGGCCTCACCCGCAAGCGACAATCGGCGCAGGACAAGGAACGCCCCTACCGGCGCGACCGAGGCTGACAGGACCGTGGTTGCCACAAATGCACGGCGCATGAAGGCAAAGCTCCACATTTCAGTGAGGAGTTCAAACATGCGCTGTCTCCGCTGTGGATGGGTTGCTTCGGAACATCCAGGATGCTTGGCTTTCGGACAGGTATCCCTGCGCGACCAGCCTGTCGGGGGTCAGGACATCGTTCACCGTGCCATGGGTGGCTTCCTGACCGCCCAGCAGCAGGGTATGGCTGCAGTGATCCAGAACCGATGACAGATCATGCACCACCAGCACTAGGGCACGACCTTCGTCGCGCCAGCGGCGGATGATCGACAGAAGATGCGCCTCGGTACTTTGGTCTACGGCGGCAAAGGGTTCGTCTAGCAGGATCAACGGGGCGTCCTGCATAATGACCCGCGCAAACAAAGCACGCTGAAGTTGACCACCCGACAGCATGTGTAGGGGGCGGTCGGCAATGTCCAGAACGCCGGCCTCGTCCAGCGCTGCCATCATCCGGTCGCGTGCGGTACTGTCCAGCCCCGAGCGGAAACCAAACCCACGCCACGCGCCCATCGCGGCCAGATCGCGCACGCGAATGGGAAAACGTCGGTCGAACTCGGTCATTTGCGCCAGATAGCCTATTTCCGCTGGGCGGCCCTTGGGCCAGTTCAGATTGCCCGAGAGCGGATCCATGAGCCCCAGCAGCATTTTGACAAAGGTGCTTTTGCCCGACCCGTTGGCCCCCAGAACGGCCAGAGTTGTGCCAGCGTCGATATCCATGGACAGGCGCCGGAACAATGTCAGGTCGCGGTAACCAAGAGTAAGATCGCGGATTTGAAGAACGGTCGACATCAGATCACCGAAATAATTGCCAGCCACAGCAAGGCTGACAGGGCCAAAGCGCCTGCAACCAACACCGGTATGCTGAACTCGGTCAGGCAGCGGCCCCGCTGCGAAACGGCGTCAGAATCCGCCGCGCGCCGGGTCATCGGGTTTCTCCCGCGTCTAAAGCGGAAGCTTTGCTGAAAAACACTGGTGAGGGGACGATGACCCCGTAGATTGTGCAGGGTCGGGCTTCAGATTTCTGCAATGACAACAGCATCGCCTCCTCCGTTTGCGCGGGGGCGAAGCGAGTGCAAGTCTTTCGACGGCTAAGGCCGCTTGAAACATTGTCATCTCCCTCTGGGACACCCCGCCCAGGTTTATTCATTGTCGGATGGCAGGTCTCCTGACTTGCGGGTCAACGCTATCCCGATCCTTCCCAGGCGAATGCCCAGTGGACGATCTCGGGTCGCTCACCGCCTACAGTTGCGGGGGCAGTCACGGATTTGGCCTCTTTAGCAGGGACCGCACCGTATTCCCTTTTATCCCGGATCGCACAAAGCGGCCGGGAACCATCGCAGGCACCAAACACGAATCAAGTTGATTCTCCAAGCGCTCAATTTGGCGTTGAAAGCAAAAAGGAGTTGGGGGCTGCACAACATTGGACAAATCTCTGTCGCTCCGATTTGACGCCTCAGTCTAAGATCGATCACATTGCAGCCGTTCTAGTTGCGACTGCGGCAGACGACTTTCCTAAGGTACCGGAACAGTCGCAGTGAAAAAATTAATGGGCGGCACCTTTGAAAGAGTGAACCGGAACCGTTCTCAAGCAAGCAGCTTTGATGCCTTGGATGGCATAAAGCTGCCGTCAACCGCACTGCTTGAATTGACGCGTGATCAACTGCTGCGGCTCAGTCTTCCCAATAGCGCACAAAATAGAACACAGCTAATCGACAACTTGCGGGCGAGCGGAACTAAGATCACTCCTGAGAATGTGGTGGCCATCCAGAAACTAACCGACGGTCGGACAGTTCGGTTGGAGACAGTTAACGGCGCTGCGGAATCGCGACACATTAACCGACATGCTGATGAGTTTTCTCAGAAGGGTGTTTCCCAAGACCAAATCCCGATGCAGTATTCTCCGCACTTCAACTAGAAAAAATTGTCGGTTATCAGGGTTCTGGAACTGGTCGTCCGATCTACGCCCGACACCACATCCTGCACCAAAGCCAGATCCGTGATCGAACGGGCAAGCGCGCCGCAATGGTTGTAACGGTCGAAATTTGCGGGAGGACCGTCGGGGTTGCGCCCGTGCGGTGGCTTGAACCCCACAATCCCACAACAGCTGGCCGGAATAAGGATCGACCGGCCGATATCCGTTCCGGTTGCAATTGGTGCGAAACCCGCCGCCAGCCCTGACCCTGATCCGCCCGACGATCCTCCGGTTCCATAGTCAGGATTGAACGGGTTGACTGTATTGCCCCAGGTCCGACTGCGACACACGCCCGAAATGCAGAACTCTGGCACCGATGTACGAGCCAGAATGATCGCGCCAGCATCCTGCAAGCGTTCGACCATCGGGTCCGACATCTCGTCAGGCGCGACATCCATGTGCAGAAGGGACCCATGCGTCGTGCGTTTGCCTTTTACACGCTGGGCATCTTTGACCAGCACCGGGATGCCCAGAAACGCTCCGCTGGCCGAACCATCCGCATAGGCCGCGTCGGCAACAAGTGCCTGCTGCCGCGCCTCATCGAAATAGGTGTCGGTCAGGGCATTGATCACCGGATTGACCTGCTCGATCCGGGAAATCAAAGCCTGAAGCAGATCACTGGGTTTCAGGAGGCCCGCGCGAAACGCAGCAAGCGCTTGGGTCGCTGTCATCTAACACAGATCGAGGTCAACGTTTGGTTTGGGCGCTGCGTTATCCATGCCGCTTACCTTGTTTTCAGGCGGCAGCGTCCAGTTTCACACCAAGGCGTGCTTGGATCTGCTGGCTGAATCCTTGCGTGATGCGGTCGGCGATCATGGCTATGATCGCCATGCCAATCCCCGCGGTCATGCCAACCCCGAAATCACCGTCCCCAAGGCCGATATAAATCTGCTGTCCCAGATCGTCGGTGCCCACCAGCGCGGTGATCACCAACATCGAAATGCCGAACATGATCGTCTGGTTCAGCCCCAGCATGATCGACGGCACGGCCAGCGGCAGTTTTACCTGCCACAACAATTGGCGGGGTGTTGTCCCGATGGCCGTCGCAGCCTCGATCACGTCATGGGGCAGATTGCGCAGACCGTGTTCGGTATAGCGGATCGCGGGGACGATCGCATAGACGATGATGGCCAGCAGTGCGGTGAATTCACCGATTTTGAACACCATCACAAAGGGGATGAGGATCACGAAAAGCGGCATCGTCTGCAAGGTGTCGATCACCGGCCGAACAATGCGCGATACGGTGTCATTCTCGGACGCCCAGATGCCGATGGCGCTGCCGAACAGGAAAGACAGCAACACACCTACTCCGCAAAGGTAGAGGGAGACGACCGAAGGCTCCCATATTCCGGTCAGCAACAGGAATGCGACCCCGGCCAGCGCCCAAAGCGCAAGGTTCGTGCCCCCCGCCTGCCAGGCCAATGCGATGATGATCGCGCAAAGCGCAACCCATGCCAGACCGGACAGTCCCGAATACAGAACCAAGGCAAACAGGATCACCCAAAGAGCCTGCAGCAACCGCCCCTTGAAGGCAATATATCCCGCTACCGCTGCAACGATCAGTGCGTAGCCAACAGTTACAGCCGGGGTCATTGCGAAGCCCCAGGTAAAGGGGCTGACAGCCTTAACCAGGCCGATTTTGATCGGCAGCATCAGGTAGAACAGCGCCGCCCGCTTGATTGCCTCAAGTACTGTCCGGAACTCGACGAAGACCCACTCCAGACCTGCATTCATCGCCGGGGCCGGGTTCTGGACCCATGCTTCGGGCCAGTCCTTGAGCGGTGAAAAGACCAAAGCCAGCAGCCAAGCCGCGCCAAATAGAACGGCGCAGGTTATCCAGCCTGTCGCTTTGCGTTGCGTCGAATTAGACTGTACCGCAAATCCCCATGTAATCCGGTCCAGCACCATCGCCATCAGCGCGATCACGATCCCGGCCAGCAGGCTTTCTCCGAACTGCGCCTTGCGCATTGTCGACAGCACTTCCCAGCCGATATCGTTGGTGCCGCCGATGATCGAGGCGATGATGACCATCGACAGGGACGCCATTGTCGTCTGGTTCACCCCCAGCAGGATTTGCCGCTGCGCGGTCGGTACCCGCACGCGCCAGAACAGCTGCGACGGGGTGGCACCGCTCATTAGGCCGGACTCGATCACCTCATCCGGGACACCGCGCAGGCCGACGATGGTGTTGCGTACCATCGGCGGGAAGGCAAACAGGATCGAGGCGACCAGTCCGACAGTTGTGCCAAAGCCGAACAGCAGCAGGATTGGTAGCAAGTAGGCAAAAGCGGGCACAGTCTGCATCAGGTCGAGGATCGGCATGATGATCCGATAGGCCCGCTCTGACATGAACCCCCATGTTCCCAGAGCAAAACCCAAGGCAACCGCCATTGGAATCGACACAACCACAAGCGCGAAAGAGTTCATCGATTGAGTCCAGAACCCAAACGTCACCATGTAAAGCAAGCTGGCAGCTGTGAAGATCGCCAGTCCCTTGCCCCCCGCCCGCAAGGCCAGAAAGACCCACAGAACGAACCAGGCCGCCCATGGCACCGCGTGCAGCACCGTCTTGGCCAGCAGGATCGGCCAGTCCAGCAGCCAGGATATGCCTTTGAAGAACCAACCGAATGTCACGACGAACCACCGCATCGCGGTATTCATCGGATCAGTGACTGGCAGGACCAGCGCATCGGGATAGGTCACCAGCGGCCCGAGATTTTTGGCAAACACAACGCAAACTGCCACCAGAATCGTGACCGCAAGCCAGACCACCAGCGATCTGTTCGAAGCTGCATCCATGACGTCAGTCCTTGACCGCAGAGGCGTCCGAGACACCGCTGGCCAAAGCGGCGATTACGTTCTGACTGGTCATGTACACCAGCGCATTGTCGTCCCGGCGCACCGCGACGCCCGTGTCATGTGAGGCCAGATAGGGCAGCAGATCGGCCACGTTGGTCGAGGCCGGAACCTCTTTGATCCCAGCAGGCGGGCTGTCGTCCGAAGCGACATCGCCTGCGGTCAGGATAAGCTCCCAAGGGACGTCATTGGTGAATTCGCGCACATAGTCATCAACCGGGTTCAGGATCAGATCAACCGGGCGGCCGATCTGAACAACCGCACCGTCCTTCATGATCGCCATCCGGTCGGCGATGCGCAGTGCCTCAAGGAAATCGTGGGTGATGAAGACAATGGATTTGTGCAGTTCCTGCTGCAACCGCAGGAATTCGTCCTGCATCTGGCGTCGGATCAGCGGGTCAAGCGCGCTGAAGGGTTCATCGAGGAACCAGACCTCGGGTTCTACGGCCAGCGACCGCGCAATGCCGACACGCTGCTGCTGACCGCCCGAGAGTTGGCTGGGGAAACTGGCTTCCCGGCCTTCCAGACCGACAAGCGAGATCACCCGCTCGGCGCGTTCCAGACGCTCTTTGTCGTCCAGACCCTGCAATTTCAGCGGAAACGCCACGTTTTCCAGAACATTCAGATGCGGCATCAGGCCAAAGCTCTGGAACACCATCCCCATCTTGTGCCGACGAATGTCGATCAGCTCTTTCGAGGACGCTTTCAGCAAGTCCTCTCCATCCAGCAGGATCTCTCCGGAGGTGGGTTCGACCAAGCGGGACAGGCACCGCACGATCGTGGACTTGCCCGAGCCTGACAGGCCCATGATCACGAAAATTTCGCCGGGCATGACGTCAAAGCTGACATCGGTCGAGGCGACGATGCCACCTCCCTCGCGAATGCGTTGCGCCAGCGCCGTGGCCTCATCGGGCCCCTGCCCGGCGACGTCGACGTTGCTGAGATGCTGATCCGCCCCCTTGCCGTAGAGCTTCCAGACATGTTTGCAGGACAGTTTCGGGGTGGTGGTCGGGGAAGATGTGGTCATTTCGGCAGCCTTGAAAAAGGTGGAGCACGCAAAAACATGCTCCACCGGAGTCAGTGGTGTTTATTGCTTTGCGGCTTCAACCCAAGGCTGCCAGACGTCTTGGTTTGCGCCCATCCATTCGGCCACGACCTCTTTCACTTCGCGCCCGTTCTGGTCCACTTCCAGGATAAGACCGTTCTGCACGTCGTTGGTCATACTCATCAGCTCGACCATTTTCATCGCATCCGGATAGCTCGAAGCGAAATCCTTGGCGACGATCTTGTCGACGGTCGCCTGCTGGAAGCCACAGGCCTCACCGCGTTTCTGGCTGGTCTCGTCACAGGTTCCGTGCGGCGTGTCCCATTCGACCCATTCAACCTCGGTATCCGCAAACACCCAATGCGGCTGCCACATCATCATCAGGATCGGCTGCTCTGCAGCCACGGCACTTTTAAGCTCGGCCAGCATCGCGCCTTCCGAGCCACCGGGCACCGGTTTGAACGGCAGGTCAATCAGTTCGACCAGATCGGCCGAACGGGTCCCCCAGTCCGCCGGATAGGTGATCAAACGGCCATCAGGAAAGGTGTCCGCGGCGGCAAAGGCCTGCGCGCAGTCATAGAGCGCCTCATAAGCAGGCAAACCCGGGCAGAGATCAGCCATGTACGGGGGATAAATCCAGCCTTCCTGTGGCTCGAGCCCCAGTCCGCCGACAACGATAATGTCCCCGGCCTCAACGGCCTTGGGGTAGATATCGCCCACGTTGTTGGTCCACAGCTCGGGCTGATAATGCAGGCTGCCTTCGGCAATTGCGGCCAGCTGCGGCACGGCACCTGCGGTGACGTATTCGACCTCGTGGCCCAGCTCTTCAAACAGCGCGCCCGCGAAATGGGCGGAGATATGTTGGCCGGTCCATTCGTTGACCGCGATCTTGATCGGATCGGCCAGCGCCGCACCCTGCATCAACATGAGCGTCGCGGAAGCCAGCAAAGCAGGCCTCAGTTTGTGTGAGAATTTCATGGTTAAACCTCCGTTGGTGCGTCGGCCGTTTTCGGCCTTTTGTGTCCGTTTCAAAAAACAGTACAGTTGCAGGTATTTTGATGCATCAGACTGTTTTTTGTCAACAGTGTTTGTTTTTTGCCTTCTCGAATGGTACTTTCGTGTCCAATACGCTGAGCATGAAAGCGATCCTAACATGAGAAAGCAGTCCATCAAGAACATGCGTCGCAAGCAATTGACCGAGGCGGCCTTTGAAGTTCTCAAAGTTCATGGAATCTCCGGGACAACCTTCGACAAGGTCGCCAAAGAGGCCGGGTTATCCAAAGGCGTCGTGCAGCATTACTTCCCAGGTAAAGAAGCACTGTTCGAGGCTGTTTTGCGTGAATCCAACGCTGAAGCCCGCCGTTGTGTGACCGCGTTATTCGCGCATAGCGACACACCGGCGGAACGGCTATACGCAATCATTTACGGCAATTTTGCCCCGACGCTCTTTCAACACGAAATCTGCAATGCCTGGATTTTCCTGTGCGCGGAGGTGCCGCAAAACGCCAAATATCTACGCATACAGAATGTCATCCATTCGCGCATGCACAGCAACCTGATGGGCGCATTGCGCGGTATGGTTGAGCCTGCATTGGCAGAACAGGTCGCCTTTAACCTGACAACGCTAATCGACGGGATCTGGATGCGGGCCGCGTTACAGGCTCGACCGATGTCTTCGACCGACGCACTGTCTCATATGGAGTTTGCACTGAACCGGTTGTTCCGCGACACAGCAGTCGACTTCGCAGATCTGCAACCAGCGCGTGAAAAGATTGCGCAGATCAGCGATATCCTGTTCAAAGTTTGAAGCAAGACAACAAAAGGTTGCGGCATTTGCGCCGGTGACATTGACTCGATTTGGGCTGGTATCCGACACAGTTTGACGCTGTTTTTCGCGTAGAGCTCGACCAGTATATTTCGGAGACAGGAATTTCCTGAAAAGTCATTTGAAACCCTGTTAGGGCGTCTTGATGCCGCGCCCAAAAACGGCACACTTCGGTTGGCTGTGATGCGACGTGCGATGGCGTTAAATCTGGACAGCCGAGCCTTGGAACTGGCTTTCTACACCCAGCCTGAGGATGTGAAGGCTGCCGATGACCGAACCTTGGTTTCACAGGTCTTTGCGGCCGCTGGCCTGACCAAGGACGCCGAATCTCGGAGTCAGACCGGCGTTGCCGAGCATTTTCCATGGACCCGAGGAACAAGATCCACCTCAGGAACAAGAATCCGATGAGGCAGACGGCAATGCCGTCAGCCTGCAGGTGATTGACGGGCAACCCGCGGCCGAATCCGAAGAGGATAACAAGCAAATCTCTTTCGCTGACGTCGGCGGGCTAGAATATATAAAACGCGACACAGAGAGGCGCATCATTGCGCCCTTTAAGCAGTCAGGGCTGCTGTTGCGGCTCAGGAAAACATCCGGCGGGGGCGTCCTGATGTGTGGTCCGCCGGGATGCGGCTAAACCATCATCGCACGGGCAGCTGCCGGGGAATAAGCCGCGCGATTTCAGGCCGTTGCGATCTCGGACATTCGTGACCCTTATTGGGGCGTGGCAGAACAACGTTTGACCTCTATCTTCGAGCAGGCGTGCAACAACACTCCGACCATCCTGTTCTTCGACAAGATCGATGCGTTGGGATCGAAACGATCCGGACACAGCTCGACCCATGTTTCGCAGATGGTCAGTCGTTTTCTGGCCCAAAGGGATGGCGTCAGCCAGCGGAATGACGGTGTTTTGGTGCTGGCCGCAACTAACCCTAGTCGAAGGATTCTGCATTTCCGCGCCCGGGGCGGTTCGATCGGCTGTTCTTTGTGCCGCCGCCGGATGCCCGGGCGCGGGAGGCGATCCTGCGGCTGGAACTTACCGGTCGCCCGGCCGAAGCCTATATCCGCTTTGACAGGATATCTGCCGCCACAAGCGAATATTCCGGTGCGGATCTGGCACAGATCATCGAAACCGCAACTGATCTGGCGGATGATGCGACCTTGTCTCAGGGATGCGAAGTACCGATTAGCATGAAGATGCTAGAAGCTGCAGACGATCAAGCCAGGCCCTCCACAATCGACTGGCTGACGACAGCCCGCAACCATGCCACCTAGGGCAATGAAAGCGGGCGCCAAAATGATGTTCTGGCCTTTCTCAAATCAAACGGGCGCAGATGACGCAGTTGGACATTGCCGATAACACGCTTGCCGAAGCAAGCCCCAACGAAATAACGGCACCTTTCGTGGTCTGGATTGTCAGCTTTTTGGCGGGCCCGGTTTTGGCTGTATCGTAACGCAGGTTCTCTGGGCTACCGCGACCGGAAACAACAGGGCGGCTTGCTGCTGGCCTCAGCCCTGTTCTGCGCCCCAGTGCTGATGCTGATCGATTTCATCAAGGACTGTTTCAAAATGGGCAGCACTGAACGTCCGGGTAATCAGGTTCTGCTGAACGTGGTTCTGGTGGTTGCAATCATTGCGTCCGGGTACTGTTTTCAAGTCCAGCGATAACTCTATCCCCTGAATCAGATGACAACAGGACGGACACACCTGCGATTGCCCTTTGCCGTTCTGTTCCTCATCGGGTCCTGGTTTGTCACCGCCGTTTTGCTTGCCATCGTTCCACCTTTGGGCGAGGCGACGGGTGGCCTGGCTTGTTTTATGAACTGATCATGATGCGCTCCGACAGAGATTTTCCGCCGGCCATCGCCGCCTCTCAATGGGGCGACGATACCAACGCTCTCGGGCATTTTCGCAACGCGTTGAAGCATAAACCGGAATGCGACGTTATCCACGCGCATCTTGCGGTCTGCTTGTTTGGTCTGTGCAAGTATTCGCTGCGTCCCGCGCACTGGACGAAGCCCTGTGTCAGGATGCCGGGTCAGCAGAACACCACGCCAATGCGGCGCTCAGAATCGCGCCGAACAACAGCCCGAACCATATCGCCATCGGTTGGGCGTTCTGGGTCCGGAACGACTTTGACAAAGCGCAGAAGGCCGCCCTCAGCGCACTGGCCCTCTCGCCCAACAGTCAGGATGCGCATGCCTTGTTGGCCGCGATCGAGATGCACCGCAAACCTCTGACCGGCTGGTTTCACCGAGTGGGGTACATTGCTGATAACAAAAATTTCAAGACGGCCACACTGTATCTCGTCCCGGCACAGTTCCTGTACATGTCCGCCAGCGACATCCCGGATTACTTTGGCCACGGGGGGATCTCGGATGGGAAGCTCAGGTTTGCGATGGTCGGTGCAGTTCTGCTGCTGGTGAGCAATCAGATGTATTTCAGAAAAGCCGCGAAACACCACAAGGCTGCGACTCTCAGAAAGGACTATTGAACCTTTTCTGCAGCAGTTCCAATGAGGTATGGCGCTCCGCTAGATGGCGTTCCTCGATTAATCCCAAAACCGTTTTGGATGATTGGAGCGCAGAAACGCTCCAAGTACCTTCGACCAGGGATGTAAGTGATCAGGCGACTCGAATGATGATCGCTCGGGCCTGAAAACCGGTGTTGTCGCATCCAAGCAACTGGGCTTGCACAGGCCTTTGGCCTGCAAAATAACTACTTTATGATTTGAAACTTGAACTTCTTTGGGATTGAAGGCTAATTGCTACCGTACGATTTTTTGTTTCAAGAGTAACGCATGGCGACCACTTTTACCGTCTTCTCCCTCGGAACCTTGCCAATCTGGGACACCGTTGAGGGCAACACATCCCTTTCGACCACCAATGTGAATGCGGCCCTTGGTACTTATGGCACTGCTGGTGATCCGCTTTATGACAGCAGGCAGACGTTTGCCGAGGCGGGCAACGGTTTCAGCGGTGGGGATGCAAACACCTATGATCTGGACAACAACGTCTCGAACGACCAGTTCAGCATCGACGGAGGATCGCCTCAGACCTTTGATGCCTCGATGATATTTAATGCGGTCATCACGTACAATGACGGCACCACCGCAAATATCTCGGCTGTCGTTTTCCAGGATACAAACGGCAATACGTACTGGTCACCGGAATTCGAGGAAAACACTGATCAGGACGCGATCGAGGAACATGCGATCGTGTCAATTCAGCTAGTGTCACCGGTATATTCAAACGGATTCAACGCCGGGTACTCAATGTTCGGGGAACGGGTCGTTTCCGATCCATTGTGTTTTGCAAAAAGCGCAATGATCGCCTGCCCGGATGGGCCGCGACCGATTGAAGACCTGCGGGCTGGAGATCTGGTGCTGACCATGGATAACGGCGCGCAACCGATACGCTGGATTGGTCGTCGAACCATGGCGGCCATCGGAAAATTCGCGCCAATCAAAATCCGCGCAGGCTTTCTGGGCGCCAAGGAGACGCTGGAAGTCAGTCCGCAGCATCGCATCCTGCTGCAAGGTGCCGAGGTCGAATTGAATTTCGCATGCCCGCAGGTTTTCGCCGCTGCCGCTCATCTGATCGACGGTGACGGAGTGTCTGTACGGAAAGGTGGGGAAGTTGAGTACTTCCATCTGCTCTTTGATGAGCACCAGATCGTCTGGGCCAATGGCGTCGCGTCGGAAAGCCTGCTCTTGGGAAAAACAGGCATGGCCGCACTGAACGAAGAGAGCGTCGCAGAAATCCAGACTTTGTTTCCCGAACTCGATGTGAAATTCGGGCCAAGCTTTGAAGCCGCCCGTCCGGTTCTGAAATCATTTGAGGCGTCGTTGCTGGTGTCGCGGCCTTGGACAAAAAACTCAGGCACTCACATCAAGGCCGCCTAAGGTGCTGCGGTGGCCCAGCTTTTAGTCCTGCCTGTTATGCTACCACTCTGGCCAAACTGTTGAGCAGGCTGTCCCCAGCAGCGGGCAACTGCCCGGGCGACAAACCTACAGGTTTTCAGAGCACCTAGCTCGGCCGCACTGCGACAAGAACGACGTCAAGCTCATCTTCCAGGGCTTGCAACTTTTTCAGGTCATCTTTCGGCAGATTGGCCGTATCGGCCTCTATAGCGGCAAGCGCGACAACCGGGCGTCCAATCTCCTGTTCCAGCGCCCGAACAGCGTTGAGCTTGTCGGCCTCAAGCGTTGCAAGTGGATAAAGCATGGCAATCTCCTGTCTACTGATGGCTTGGAGTATAGTCGACTTTTTCGGTTTTGGAGCATTGTTTAGTAGCGCGCGCCAGGTCCAAGGTTAACGGGTAGGGAAACGGAATACCGCATCACTTGCCGGTAAACTCAAAAATCGTCGTGACACGCACGAGGCACCAGCGCGCCTTCAAAGGCATTGTGCAAACGCTTGAAATGCTGAAACAGAGCGAATTGAATAAGGTTTTACCGCGCCCCCATGGCAGAAAACGAGACACCTTAGCCTGAGATTCGCGTCGCATGGTCCTTCGGAAGGTCTCAGAGGTTCGCGCCTGAATCGAAGGCCGGACTGAAGATTAGGCGGCCAATTTAATGCCGAATGACAAGTCAGAAGCCAATAACACCAGTATCAGAATGTACAATGATATCGTGGTGCGGGTGGAGGGACTTGAATTGCCGTTCCAGAGGGTTCTGGGACGTTCCTGTCCATCCACTCCACCAGTCTAACCTACTTAAATTAAACGCCTTCCGTTTTCCCGGTTGTTCCGTGAGGTTCCGACCTATACAAGATATAGAAGTGGGACTAAAAGTGGGACCAGTCGATGAGGGAATTGAACAAACTCAGCGCTGCACAGGTCAGAACTGCCCCCAAAGGGAAGCATGGCGACGGTGGTGGGCTGTGGCTACACAAGCGGGATACGAACCACGGTAAGTGGGTTCTGTTGGTCACTGTCCACGGGCGGCGGCGGGAAATGGGTCTTGGTACCTACCCTAATGTCTCACTCAAAGAAGCCCGCGAAGACGCAGAAAAGTGGCGGGCCGTGGTACGCAAGGACCTGGATCCGATCAAAGAGCGGGAAAAAGAACGCAGGCAGATCGAACGCAATATGCATCTGCTGCGCGATATCGCTCTTGACGCCTTTGAATCTCGCAAGGCTGAGTTGAAAGGCGACGGCAAGGCGGGCCGTTGGTTTTCACCGCTTGAGCTACATGTCTTACCCAAACTCGGGAAAGTGCCAGTTTCTGATATCGATCAGATCGACATTCGAGACACACTGGCCCCGATCTGGCATGAAAAGGCCGAGACGGCCAGCAAAGCAATGGACCGTCTCGGTATCTGTCTCAAACACGCTGCCGCGCTCGGCTTAGATGTAGACCTGCAGGCGACCATGAAAGCCCGCGCATTGCTGGGAAAACAGCGGCATGTACCAAAGAACATTCCGGCGCTGCCATGGGCGGAAGTGCCAGAATTCTATTCCAGCTTAAGCGATGGGACCGGAACTCACCTTGCACTGCGTTTGCTTATATTGACCGCAGTTCGCTCCGGCCCGGTACGAATGGCCCGAGAGGATCAGTTTGAAGGTGATGTTTGGACTATACCCGCTGAGATCGTAAAGGGGCGCCGGGGTGCCACAGAAGAGTTTCGCGTGCCTTTATCAGACGCTGCACTGGAAGCGGTGGAGGCAGCAAAAGAACAATCGCGGGATGGCTTCCTGTTTCCAAACCCCCGTAAGGGCGTGATGTCGGACGCTACAATGACTCGCCTCATGCAACGCCGGGGCATGGAGGCGCGGCCGCACGGGTTCAGGTCAAGCTTTCGGGATTGGGTGGCGGAGACCACGAACACGCCGCACGAGGTCGCAGAGACGTGCCTGGGCCACGTTGTCGGCGGATCTGTTGAGCGCGCCTACCGCCGGACCGATCATCTCGATCAGCGTCGTGTTCTCATGCAGCGATGGGCGGATTTCGTGACCAAGAAACAAGCTGAAATTGTGAGGATCGGATGAAAAACCCTACAGAGGCATCCCGCCGAACAACCGTCAAAAGCACACACATATTTAAGGAAGTATTCGATTCCGGTAACAAAAAGGACGGATTCAAGATTATCGCCGAATTGGCGGGAATCTCTTCATCACACGCTTGGTTTGTGTCGGTAACGTCCCAATCTGGTACTCTGCCGGAAGCGATTGATTTCCACGTGTTCAAATCTGAGGAAGCCGCCAAAGAATTTGCGGCCACAATTCCAGCAGGCACGATTCTTGAAAACGACGGCGATGCACCATTTGATCAAACAGCTTGGGAAAGTCTCGAAAACAAGAACGAACTCTTGCTTCGGTTTTCGCGAGCTGGTGACGAGGACAGCGGTTTGCCCGTCGAAACGCTATGGGATGCGAACATCTATGAGGGCGTTCATTTATCCAAAATGGTTTCTGAAAGCCTTGGGCAAAAACGCATTGACGAATTGCAATCGACTTTTGGTCAGAATTGGGAAGCTGCCGCCGCATATGAATACTGCACTTTTGCTTTTGCACCCTCATCACCGGCATACATCGCAGCCAAGCAACAGTTCTCCTACTACGTGAAGAACGACGACTTTTCGGCTGGTTATCTGATGCGAGATCTGGAAATCGTGAAACACGGCGTCGAAGAAGCGGTTATCCGGGCCTCTAACTACTCTAACCGCCAAGCTAAAATCGCAGCTAAAGGCGGTGAGGCACAAGCCGCAAAAGCAGCCGACAGAAAAACCATGTTTTTCCGCATTGCACTACAAAACCTAGAATGGATTACGAAAAGCGAGAAAGAACAGGTCAAGTTTTTAAAGAAACTAGTGTCCCAGAAAGACGCGGACGCTCTTTTCTTGCACGGCGACAAGCCAATGTCTGACACGTGGTTCGAAGATCGCATATCAGAGCTGCGTTCTTCAGGTGAATTGGACAGGGCGATGAAAAAAGCTCTGGGCTTTTTGCCTAATCCCGGAACATCCTAAGCTTTTCAGCTTTTGGGGAACTCGCCCAAGGCTTTTCACATATCTTGTTCGAAACCTTCCTGCATCGTCCACTAAATGCAGGAGACAACCATAATGTTGGAAAAGCATTACCGTCGCACCGAAGTTGAGCAAATAACGGGTCTGAGCCGCAGCGCGATTTACGACATGATGGATCGGGGAGAATTTCCGCGCCCTGTTCGTATAACCCGTAAAGCCGTTGCCTGGCCGGAAAGCAAATTGGCCGAATGGCTGGAACAGCGCCCAGCTGCATAAAGAGAAACCCGCACCTGACAGGCCAGGCGCGGGCGGAAAAGCTCAGGGACTTAGGACATCCCAATCTTAGCCGCATAGCGCCTGCCTCGCAAATCATGAGGCAACAAATTGAGCAGTCAAAATTGGGACAGAGTGATCCAAATCGTCATGGACAGCGCGGGCGAGTATCCGACAGTCCAATTGCAACTTCTGCTGATGCGACTGAAAAAGCACCCAGAGGTCATCCCAACCATCGCAGATGCAGTACGCGACATGGGGAACTGGTATCTTGAACAATCCGCTGGATTGGAAGCCGTAGGAGATCTCCAAAGGATCGTTGGAGATCAGTCACAAGGTGATCGGTGATGGGTCGTGACAAGCGCAACGAGCGAGCGGAGCATTGGACGAAGATGGTCCGCTCTACGATGCAAACCGATGCATGGCGCGCCCTCTCAACAACCGCACAGGCGCTCTATCCTTGGCTCAAGTTCGAGTGGCATGGCCCCAAAGCGAACAACAACGGCAAACTGAGGCTGTCAGTGCGCCAAGCGGCACATAATCTCGGCTGCGGTCGAAACGCTGCTGCACGAGCCTTTCTCGATCTGCAAAAGAAAGGCTTCATTGTCCAAACCGAAGGGGCGGAACTTGGCACCAAGGGCAAAGCCAAAGCCCCGGCGTATGAACTGACAGAGATCGCCCTGCCCCACTCCACGGTTGGACGGCGGCTATACCGTGATTGGTCGAAGGGGCACGACTTTCCCGCCAAGATGGGAGCCACTCACAACCCTGAAGGCTCTAACGGAAGACAAAGGTCTGATGACGGCATCATCATCCCGTTCAAGGGCGAAAAGCCATGACCGCAAGATTTAAAACCCCGTCATCATTTTGGTGCACCCCTGTCATCATATTGGTGACGTTTTCGAGGGGGCCTGTCATCATTTTGGTGACGCCCTGTCATCATTTTGGTGACGTTTTGGACCGAAATCGCCCGTTCCCTGTCATCATTTTGGTGACATCCTTAATAACCATACCCTGCAAAACTGTGGGGTGGTGGTCGGGGACGAGGCGGACAGTCCCACAGGAACACACACCAAGCCGCTGCCATCACCACTCACCACCGAAAGGGCAGACTCATGACTGACTATCCACCATTAGACAAATGGCGCTTGGATGCGCTGCTGAACGGACCCGAGAAGATTTGGGGCGTAAAGGCAATCGCTGAGTTCCTCGGCGTGTCCGAGTCGAAGGTTCGACGCATGGCCAAGCGGCCGACCGTGCCGATCTACCGGCCAGCTGGAATGTACTTCGCATTCAGATCTGAACTGACCGACTGGCTCAGGAGCAAGTGACATGGAACAGATCACATCCACACTCAGCGACTTCAGAGTCATTCACGGCGCGAAACCAGACAGCCATGGCAGAAGACTGATTGCCACATTCACACTCCATTTTGCAGGCATTGTGATCACGTCATGTGTGCTGCTGATGCGTGAGGACGGAACAGTACGTGCAAGAGGACCACAAGGTCGCAACCTGGCTAACCGACATATCCGCGTCAACTTCTACAGCAAGGAAGCCCGGATCTCGATTACCAATCAGGCCGCGCAGGCTTACACCGCCATGACTGGGATCGAGGTATGAACGCACGGGGGGTGCCTGAGAACTTTTGGGCGCCCTTGGGAACCGGCGGAGGGAATCGCGCGCGAGATTTTTAGGAATCTGGATTTTTTGGATGAACCGAAATGACCGGGTTTGACCACTTTTGACCAGTTTTAGCAACTATCGCGGCTGAATCGAGCGTCGGATAAAGGTTTCATGAAATGGCCATTCCGACGCAAAGCCCCCACTGAGGCAAAATCACTCGCCAGTCCCGAGGATTGGCTGAATGAGATTTTCGGCGTTTCGCCTGTTGCATCGGGCGTTTCACTCTCAGCGGAATCCGCGCTTTGTGTTCCCGCGGTGAACTCGGCGATCCGGGTTATTTCCGAAGCCGCTGCCAGCTTGGACATCGCGGTTAAATCACCGGATGAGAAAACGACATTCGACAGTGACCCAGCTCTGCAGCTTCTGACCGGCGAGGCCAACGAGTGGACGTCAGGCTACGAGTTCACCAGAGATCTGGTGATTGACGCACTGCGGTACGATCAGGGCGGTCTGGCCTGGGTGAACCGTGTCGACGACGTGCCGAAGGAGATCATCCACTTCAAGCAGGGCGTGATAACGGTCGAATATGATCAGGACACACGCGAGCCGACTTACCGGATCAACAACCGCGTTGAACCAGCCGCCAACATCATCCACTTGCGCAGCCCGTTCGGACGCGCCCCGCTGACGCTGGCACGCGAAGCGATCGGGGTTGCATTCGTCATGGAACGCCACGCGGCCCGCCTGTTTGGTCGCGGTGCCCGGCCTTCAGGTGCACTCACCTTTCCGAAAGACATGGGCGAAGAGGCCGTCAAAAAATCCCGAGCTGCGTGGAGAGCCACCCACGAAGGAGACGACGCCGGTGGCCGAACGGCAGTTCTGTATGACGGCGCGACGTTCACGCCCTTCACGCTCAACTCGACCGACGCCCAATTTCTCGAAAATCGAAAATTCCAAACCCTCGAAATCGCCCGTGCGTTTCGGGTTCCACCATCCATGTTGTTCGAACTGGACCGGGCCACGTGGTCGAACATGGAGCAGCTCAGTCGCGAATTTTTGGTTTTCACCTTGGAACCGTGGCTGAAGGCGCTGGAATCGTCGCTGCGGCGGGGCCTGTTCCTGCCGGATGAGCGCAAGGATCGCGTCATTCGGTTTGATCGCGATGACCTGACCCGCGCGGATCTGAACACCCGCGCCACCGTGATCAGCAGCTTGATCAGCAGCCGCACAATCAGCCCCAACGAGGCGCGCAAGTGGCTTGGAATGCTGCCCTATGACGGCGGCGAGGAATTCGCCAATCCGCACATAACCACTGAAACCGAAACGCCCACTGAGCCGGAGGAAGGGACCGCAGATGCAACTGAATGAGATCATCGCAGACGCGCAGGATCAGGATCGCGGCCGCGAATTGGAACTGGCGGATCCGGTTACCGGCAAACCAACCGGGATCAAACTGCGGGTCGCAGGCCCGGACAGCGCCACCCAGAACCGCGCCAAGCTGGTTCTGGCTGACAGCATGGCCATGGTTGCGGGGCCTGATGGTCGGGTTTCTGCTGAGCAGCGCGAGCGCCTGCGCATCGAATGCCTCGCAGCCTGTGTTCTGGGCTGGGAAATCCAAGAAGACGGCGAACAGGTTCCCTTCTCTCAGGCCAATGTTGTCCGCCTCCTGACCGCATCGAATTGGGTGCAAGCCCAGGTTGATGCCTTCGCCTCGGACCGGGCAGCATTTCGGGGGGCGAACTGATGGAGCGCTCCTATGTCGAAACCAAAATTTTGGCGCAGGACGATGGCGCGATTTCCGGTTTGGCTTGGAAATTCGGCCAAGGGGATCGCATCGGCGACTGGATCGAACCCGGCGCCTTCAAATCCACTTCGATGCCAATCCCAATGCTGTTCGGCCATGATCAGAATGACCCCGTGGGTGCTTGGACTGAGGCCACGGAAACCGACGAGGGGTTGCAGGTCAAAGGTAGCCTGCTGGTCGATGACCTTCCCCGGGCCCGTGAGGTGCGCGCGCTGGTTAAATCCGGTGCTGTCCGCGGCATTTCCATCGGCTTTGTCACCAAGGATGCAATCGCCCGCAAGGGTGGTGGCCGCACCATCAAATCTCTTGAACTGCTGGAAGTTTCACTCGTGACACTGGGGATGCACCCCGGCGCACAAGTCACATCCGCAAAATCAGCAATTCAGGCCTTGCGCCTTGCTGAAACCATCAACCGCGCCACGGCGCAAATCGCGAGGTAAACCATGCGACACTTGAATACAAAAGAGCTTCGCGGGGCTATCCCGCTGATCCTGAAAGGCGATGAGGACGATCCAAACGATATCGTCACCAAAGCCCTGGAAGACCTGACCAAGACGTTCAACGATCGGATGGGCGAGATCGAGGAAAAGGCCGACAACACCAAGATTGTCGAACGTCTGGACAAGCTGGAGGCCAAAGCCAACCGGCCGGACGGCGGCGATAAGAAGGATGAGCCCTCAGTCGAGCGCAAAGCCTTCGCCACTTATCTGCGTCTCGGCAACAACACCCCCGCCGAAGAACTGAAATCGCTGAACGTCTCCACCGATCCGCAGGGTGGCTATCTGGCCCCGGCGGAAATGTCGTCCGAGTTCATCCGGGATCTGGTCGAATTCTCGCCTGTTCGCAGCATCGCCAGTGTTCGCCAGACCGGCGCACCCTCGGTCAAATACCCCAAGCGCACCGGCATCACCAATGCCAAGTGGGGTGGTGAAAACCAGGAATCGGAATCGTCCGAGCCCGCATTCGGTCAGGAAGAACTGACCCTGAAAGAACTGACCACGCATGTCGATATCAGCAATCAGTTGCTGGCAGACTCCGCAGGTCAGGCAGAGTCGGAGGTTCGCTTGGCGCTGGCTGAGGATTTCGGCCAGAAAGAGGGGCTGGCATTCGTGAACGGCGACGGGGTTCTGCAGCCTGAGGGCTTCATGACCAACGGCGATATTGCCGAACACGTCAACGGCCACGCGACGAATGTTGACCCGGATCAGATGATCAAGCTGCTCTACGCTCTGCCCGCGATGTACCGCAACAACGGCACATGGGTGATGAACGGCACCACACTGGGCGTGATCCGCACCTTGAAAGACGGTGACGGTCGGATGCTCTGGCAACCGAGCTTCCAGGCTGGTCAGCCCGAAACCATTCTGGGCCGTCCGGTGGTGGAAATGGTCGACATGCCGGATGTTTCGTCTGGGACCTTCCCCATCATGTACGGCGATTTCAGCGGCTACCGCATCGTTGATCGCTTGGCGATGAGCACTTTGGTCAATCCGTATTCGCGGGCAACCGAGGGGATCACCCGCATTCACGCCACCCGCCGCGTTACTGGTGGCGTCTTGCAAGCGGCCAAGTTCCGCAAGCTGAAAATGTCCACATCGTAAGGGAGGCAGATATGCGAGACCTATACCACAACATTCGCGCGGTGGCGGCACTGTCCCCCGCCGTTCAAGCGGCCACCGTCAACGGGGCCGCGATCGACCTGAAGGACGCCTACCGCGCGGCTTTCATCCTGAATACGGGGGCCGTCGCCGGATCAGGTGATTTCAGCGCCAAGATTCAGGAAAGCGACACCACCACGTCCGGGGACTTCACCGACGTGGCGGCGGACCACTTCGACACCGACGCCCCGGCCACTCTGGCAGCGGATTCCACCTATCGGATCGGCTATCGCGGTCACAAGCGCTATGCGCGGATCGTGCTGACCAAAGCGAGCGGTACCAGCATTGCAGCGGGCGCCTCGGCTGTCCTGAGCGATCTACGCAGCCGCCCGGAGGCATAACAGTGCAATGCCTCGGAAACCCCCACGCATTTGCGGCTGTGGCCATCGTGTCGCCGCCGGTGTCAGGTGCCCGTGCCAACGGCGTGCCGACACCGAACGCAAGGCGCGGCATGACAAGCGCCGGCCGAACTCAAGCGCCCGTGGTTACACGGGTGCCTGGGAAATTGCCCGGGCGGCGTTCCTCAAGCGCCACCCTAGGTGCCGCATGTGTGGGGAGCCTGCAACGGTGGTGGATCACATCCGCCCGCACCGGGGCGACAAGGCGCTGTTCTGGGACAAGTCCAATTGGCAGCCGCTCTGTTCGCGGTGCCACAACAGCACAAAACAACGTCAAGAGAGGGGCGTAACATCATGACTGTATTCGCATCGAATGGCTCTAAGATCGCCATTTGCACCACGCCACAAACATCGGAACCCGCAGACGCGGCAGCCTATGCTGCTCTGACCTATGTGGATTGCGGCGAACTCGAAAACCTCGGATCGCTGGGCGACAGTTCCAACGAGATCACATTCGCATCCCTGTCAGATGGCCGGACCCGGCGTTTCAAAGGCACCCGCGACGGCGGTGTTATGGAGGCCACCTTTGGTGCTGACTACGCGGACGCGGGGCAGATCGCACTTCACGCTGCAGAGCGCGAAATCTTTGACTACGCCTTCAGGATTACGCTCAACGATGCGCCGTCCGGCGGTACACCAAGCGAGCGCTACTTCCTGGCAAAAGTCGGCTCGGCAAACGAAGCTGTAGACGGCTCGGACAACGTGACTCGCCTCAACGTGAGTTTGTGGATCGAAACCGCGATTACACGCGTTGATGCGGCAGGTCCTTAATGGCGATCATTTCAATCCCGGAACTCGAAACCCATCTGGGGCTTGATGACGATAGCGCGCGCGACACATCCGTTATGCAAATGACGATCGACGCGGCGCAGCAGCACATCGAGCACGAGCTGGGCTACAGCATTTCGGACCAATACGACATCACGGATTTGAGTAATGTCCCACCGGCGTTGCGCCTTGCCGTCACTCAGCTGGCAGCCTGGTGGTACGAACAGCGCGAGGCCGCGATCGAGGGAAGTTCCGCAAAGGAAATTCCGTTCGGCGTTCGGGATGTTGTCAACAATTTCAGGGAGCGGACGTATTGAAAGACGGCGGGCTCGGCAAATTTCAGAAACGCATGGACGCCATTCCGAAAGAGGTTCGGGAAGCGGTCAAACCTGCCGTGCTTCAATCCGCCTATGAGATGCAGGACATGATGGAGGCTCTTGTTCCAGAGGATACGGGCGACCTGCAGGGCAGTATCGAAGTCACCGGGCCCGGAGGCACAACCCCGCCATATTCGCAGCCCGGTGGATCACACAAAGTCCCTGAAAACGCCGCGGCTATCACAGTCGGAAACGGCGACGTCCGTTATGGACACCTGGTCGAATACGGAACCAGGGATGCACCCGCTCAGCCGTTCTTCTGGCCCGCTTACCGATTGCTGAAAAAACGCGCGGCTAGCCGGATCAAGCGCGCCATCAGCAAGGCCGTCAGGGAGGCTGGCAAGTGACCCCCGATCTGACAACACAGAAAGCGATACGCACACGCCTCGTGGCCACACAGGCCGTAACTGACCTTGTGCCCGCTACCAATATCCTCGATCGCAACCAGCGCCCTGCGCCCAGCCCCAGCATCGTTCTGGGCGAGTCTCAGGCTGTGGACGAAGGCACGTCCATGCAGCGCAAACACAGCCGCGTTTATCACACGGTCCATGTCTGGAAAAAAGAAGGCTCACTGGAGGGCGTCAAAACGATCTGCGGCGCGATCCGCAACGCCCTGCATTTCAGCCGCCTTGATCTCGATCCGGGCTTTCACGCGGCGGACAACAAGGTCTCCGGCACGCGCTTTGTTCGAGATCCGGACGGCGAAACCAGCCATGGCATCGTCACCGTTGAAATCCTTGTCGCGGAGATAGCTTGATGCGCTCAGGGAAACTAACCAAACTCATACAAATCCAACGGGTCGAACACACGGTCAATGAGACCGGCACGGCAATTGAGACCTGGTCGGATCACAAGCGCCTCAGGGCTGAACTAATCCAGCAGACGGCCGAGGAATTTATCAACTCTCAGGGAGCCAACGAGCGCGAGACCGTCGTGTTCCGCACCCGATACACAGACGAAATTAACAACGCAGATCGCGTGATCTATGGCGGCGAGACCTTCAACATCAAGGGCGTTACCGAGATGGGCCGGCGCAAGGGCCTTGAGATCAGGTGCGAGGTGCTGGACTGATGCGCGGAACGAAACCTCATATGATTGAAGACCCCGAAGCGATCACCGATCTGAATGCGCCTGATTGGCTGTCAGACGACGCAAGAGGCGAGTGGGATCGCGTCATGCCGATCCTGTCCGAGCGCCGAATACTCACCGTCGCGGATCTGGGGCTGTTGGAAAACTACTGCATCGCCATCGGCACGGTGCGGGAAACCGAACGCCATCTGCAGGATCATGGCCATGTGATCGACGTCAACGGCGCTTTCAAACGGAACCCCTCAGTAGGTATCCAGTCCGCGGCAATGCAACAGGCCCGGTTGTTGGCGGCTGAGCTGGGGCTGACACCCGTATCAAGATCACGCCCATCCATTCGGGAGGATCACGATGCTGATTCCCTCCTGGATCACTGACGAGACGGAAATCCCGGACCCGCTGGGCAAGGGGCAAGCGGCCGTGAATTGGTTGCGCCGTCTGAAGCATCCGAAGAACCCGGCGCGGGGGCATCCTTTTCAACTGGATCTGTGGGCGGAAAAAACCATTCGTCGCATCTATGGACCCCGCAACGAAGACGGCACCCGTATAGTCCGGCGCGTGATCCTTCTGCTGCCACGCGGAAATCGCAAGACCAGCTTATGTGCTGGCATTAACTTGCTGCACCTCATGGGCCCTGAACGCCAACCCGGTGGCTTGATCGTCTCGGCCGCCGCCGCTCATGACCAGGCGCGCGAACTGTACGAAGAAACCGCCCTGATCGTTGAAAACGACAAACGGCTGCGAACACATCTGAAAACGCGCGACTATCGCAGCGAGATCAGATTCCCAAAGCAGCGCATCCGGTACAAAGCCCTGTCCGCTGACGGGCGGGTTCAACACGGTAAAACGCCCAGCGTGGTCATCGCTGACGAATTGCATATCTGGGAGGGCCGCAAGGGCCTCATGCTTTGGGAGGCTCTGGATTCGGCACTGGTCAAGGTTCCCGGCACGCTGATGGTTGTGGCCTCCACGTCCGGCCGAGGTCAGGAAAATATCGCATGGAAGACCGTCGAGTACGCCCTGAAGGTGCAGCGCGGCGAGATCGATGACCCGGC
Source organism: Ruegeria sp. AD11(2025) (assembly GCF_056542405.1). Taxonomy (NCBI): domain Bacteria; kingdom Pseudomonadati; phylum Pseudomonadota; class Alphaproteobacteria; order Rhodobacterales; family Roseobacteraceae; genus Ruegeria; species Ruegeria sp. AD11(2025). The sequence goes on from NZ_JBQFZU010000005.1 coordinate 104,955, forward strand.
CACCTTGCCGGTGGTATTCATGGCCGAGCCACAGGACGACTGGACCGACGAAAAACTCTGGTACGCGGTCAATCCCGGTCTGCAACACGGTTATCCGGATATTGCTGGATTCAGGGACAAGGCGCGCAAGGCGCAGCACTCGCTGTTCGAACGTGACGGATTCCGGCAATACAACCTCAACCAATGGCTGGACGCCTCCACATCCGGTTTTGTCGAAATGCACGTTTATGACGAAGGTGCGCACCCGGTAGACTTGGACGAGCTGGATATGGTGCAAGCCCCATGTTGGGTGGGTGTAGACCTCTCTAAAAACGAAGACCTGACTTGCGTCGTGGCCTGTTGGGAAGACGGGGACGACGGCTATCAGGTGTATCCATGGTTCTTCTGTCCGGAAGAAAACCTGCGCGATCGAGGCGAACGCCACGGTGTCGACTATATTGGCTGGGCCGAAGCCGGGCACATCATCCCGACCCCTGGCAACACGGTCGATCTGAGGGCCGTTGAAAGCCACATCCGCGAGCTTTGCGCCCGGTTCAATGTCCGTGAAATCGCATTCGATCCGACCTACGCCCGGACCATCATGGCCGATCTGAACGACGATGGGCTGCCCGCAGTTGAGTTCAGGCAGGGCTGGGTTTCGATGGCGCCTGCGGTCAAGGAACTGGAACGCGCGATCCTGGCCCGAAGGTTCAGGCACGGCGGTCACCCGATACTGCGGTGGAACTTCGAAAACATCCAGATCGACGTCGACAAGGCCGGAAACCGGATGTTCCACAAGGGCAAGTCCGGCAACAAAATTGACGGTGCCGTTGCAACGGCAATGGCTGTGGCGCGGTGCGCAGCGGGCGAGGTCAAATTCATGACCGACGCCGACTGGTTCACCGATGACATGTATTTAGCGTGAGGGAGAGCAGATGCCCGAAACAGGCGAAAGACTGGTAGTTCAACTCGAAGCCCGCGTGGCGGATTTCGAACGGAAAATGAAAAAGGCCGAACGAACCGGGACACGGTCTTACAAGCGGCTGTCCATGGGGTCACGGTCTGCGACCCGCCAGATGGAAGCGGATATGCTGCGATCCACCAGCAACATCAACCGCGCGCTCGCGGCCTCCACGGTCAAGATCGGGGCCTTTGGCAAGGCGATGGCTGGCGGGCTGGCTGTTGGGGTTGTGACAACGGGCTTGGGTGCTCTGACGTCCAATCTTGGTGATACCGTCAAGGGTATCGCCGCTGTTGGAGACGAAGCCAAGCGATCTGGCCTTGCGCTGGAAACGTTTCAGGAATGGTCATTCGTCGCCGAGCAAAACCGGATCGCGGTGGATAGCCTGGTCGATGGTTTCAAAGAGCTCAACCTGCGGGCTGACGAGTTTATCGAGACCGGCGCGGGGCCAGCTGCCGAGGCTTTCCAGCGACTAGGATTCTCTGGCCAGCAATTGGAACGCGCGCTGGAAAACCCCTCGGAACTGATGCTCGAGATCATCGGCAGGCTTGAAGACTTCGACCGCGCGGCCCGGATCAGGATCACAGATGAAATCTTCGGCGGCACCGCAGGCGAACGGTTTGTTGAGCTGGTCGATCGAGGGGAACGGAACCTGCGCAAGACCATCGCCACGGCCCATGACGTTGGCGCCGTTCTGGACGAAGAAATGATCCAGAGGGCCGATGAGTTGGACCGCAAGTTTTCCCAACTTCAGACCAGAATTAGCACGTTTGGCAAAACGATTGCTGTAGCCATGGCAGAAGGTGTCGCGGGCATTTTGAGCGCCAAGAAAGACCTTGAAGGCATATTCGGCGATCTGGAACGCGCAGAGGCGGCCTTGGGCAAAGAAATGGCTGAGGGGCTGGAAGCCAACAAGGAAGAGTTGCGGAACCATATCACCGAATTGCGCGAACTCCACCACACCTACGATGACTTGTTCGGCCTGATAAATCGCATGACGGGCCCGGATGGTGTACGGGTGTTCGAGATCGATGACGAGGACGCACGTGCCGCATTGGCCGGGATTCTGGCCGAACTGAAAGAGTTGGTAGACAAGCTCGAAAACGGTCAGGTCGAAGCCAGCGAATTCGAGACAGAATTGATTGGTATTGTTGGCGAAGCTCAGGACGTAGCCAAAGAGTTGGCAAACATTGACGATGCAGAGTTCTCCAATGCCATCTCTGCCATCGTATTGCTTGGCGAAGCTCTTGAACGTGCCGTTGGCCAAGCCCGCCTTTTGAAAACCAGCCTTCCCGGCGATGGCGTATATACGTCCAGTGGACGCGGTGACGGGGCTGCAGAGGTCACAAAACGCCAATTTGAGGGCAACTTGCCGCCCGGTAATGCACCACTGACTTCTATCAGACCTCGGACAGCCCCGCCTATGCTCAACGAACCCGATCTGCCCGGCACAAGTGGCGGTGGCGGTGGATCGCGCCGGGAAAGCGACCTGGCCCGAGAGATTGCCCGGATCAAAGAAAAGACAGCGGCACTCAATGCAGAGGCCTCGGCATTGGTGACCGCAGCATCAAGCGGGCGGCAATACGGCGACATGCTTGAATACGCCCGCGCCAAAGCGGAGTTACTGGCGGCCGCACAGCGCGAGGGCAAGGAGATCACCCCGGAACTGCGGGCCCAGATCGACGCGCTGGCACAAGCCTATGCGCAAGCCGGAGACGCAGCAGACACCGCAGCGGAGCAGATGGAACGGATCGAGGATAACGCAGAGCGCGGTGCGGACGCGATGACAGACGTATTCTTCTCGATCATCGAAGGCTCCATGTCAGCCAAAGAAGCCGTTGGTCAACTGCTTATCGAAATCGCAAAAATCCAATTGCAAAAAGGTCTCCTTGGCCTGCTTGGCGGTGGTATCGGCGGCGGTGGCGGCTTCCTCGGGCTTCTGGGTGGGCTGCTCAGCTTCGACGGTGGCGGCCACACAGGCAACGCGCCACGCTCAGGCGGTCTGGACGGCAAAGGTGGTTTCCTCGCCATGATGCACCCGCAGGAGACCGTAACCGACCATACGAAGCCGCAGGGCTCTGCAGGCAGTCTCGCCTTCAGCAATAACTTCAACATGAATTTCCACGGCGGGGACGCCATGGATGCGGACGAGGTCAAGCGCGTGGTGCGCAGCATGTTGCCCGAGATTGAGAAAAGATCGGTGGCCGCGGTAGCCACCGCACGTAAGCGGGGGTTCGCGGTATGAGTGCTCTAGTATGGAACGGTGACCAGATCACGTGGAACGGCGATCCGCTTATCTTCACCTCAGGCCCAAGCCTTCCCGTCTTTCCGCCGAGTATCGTGGAAACCGTTGACCGCAGGCTGATGTCCGCGAGCGTGGCCGTCACATCTCCCTTTACCGGCACTCAGTCTGTGCAGGATTGGGGCGGTCGGTGGTGGGAATACCAGATCCGGGTGATGGCCCGTCAGGGGCTGCAGGGTCGCGCTCTATCAGCCTTTACAGCAAAGCTAGGCGGTCAGATCGAACCATTTTTGTTCGATGATCCGTCTATCCGCCAAACCGGGAACTACGGCACGCCAACGGTCAACGGCGCCGGGCAGACAGGAAACACACTCATCACAGACGGTTGGGGCTCGGTCGGCTTATTGGCCGGTGATTTCTTCTCGCTGGGGACGGACTCGGACACGCGGCTGTATCAACTGAAAGAGGATGTGGTTCCGGTCGGTGGTTCAGCCACGCTCGAATTCGTGCCGGCGTTGCGATCCTCACCGGCAGACAACGCGGTGCTGGAGGTGAATGCGCCCAAAGTCCTGCTGCGCGCCACGTCGCCCATCGTGACAGGCATTCAGCCAGGTGACGTCTATTCGTTCAATTTCTCAGCGCGCGAGGCAATCTGATGGCAGAACGTCTTTCAACCCTCTTTGTCCGGGCGCTGGAAAGTCATCTGGAGACCAAGCAGCCCATCCAACTGCCTGACGGGGCCGCGATCCTCTGGGAAACGTTTCTGTCCCTCAGCAAGACGCGGACGCACGCGGACGGCTTTCCGCAGGCGATCACCTATCAGGAGATCGACGCCTACGCGCAACTGATGCGCGTGCCTCTGGAACCCCACCACATTCGCGCAATCACGGCTTTGGACGCCGCGTGGATCAGCTGGACGCTCAAACCCAAAAAGCCGCTGCCCAACATGACCGCAGCCGCTTTCGACGCGCATTTCGGCTAATGAAAATCGAGGTCAAAAATCTTCTGCCCTATGATCCGCCGCTGGACACGCCACAGTGGACCATATGGGCTGAACTCGACTTTGAACGTGGTGATGAACTGCGCACTGGATTGCTGGTCGAAACGCCGCTTGGCTGCGGTGTTGTGTTCTGTTGGCATCCGGTCGCACCGCATTGGATCAAAGCACAGCCCATGCTAACGGAAATGGCCGTGCGGGACCTCTATGAGGTCAGGATGAACTAGGATTTCGAATAGGCTGGTTGCGCCTGGTACGACATGGCCGAAGCAACCCGGTATCGACGGCGAGTCACGTCAGAACCCCGTCCGGGCGCGGAACCCTTTTGCTCAGTCCTTGGGATCGCGGCGCAGCACCGGCACGAGTTAGGGACTCGGGGCCGGTGCGTTCAGAGGGACATGCTATTAATAGCCCCGGTTATTGTGAATATGCCAAAAAAGAACGAAAACAGCGAGCAAATTGCGAGTAACAAAGCAATAGCGAAATACCACTGTCTTAGACGTCGAAAGGTACCTGTTTCAGGAGTGTCCTGTGTATAAGGATGCTGCCATGTGTGTAGCTTTGAGCTGCAAATATCCGCATCCGACATATTGGTCAGGTACGCAAAAGATGCTGAGGTCGCTGAACAACCGACCCCAACGGCAAACCACCAAATCGGCGTTACAAGAATAGATGTGTTAAATCCTTCAACATTCGCTTCTAGGCCAGCGACAAAGGCCAGAAGTGCAACTACCGCCCCACCGTTGACCAGCACCAACGTTCTTAGGGCTAAGTTCGCCGACTCCTTGGCGGATTGCAGAGCATCATCTCGAGCCTTGTTTTGGCGATCATGCTCGCGTAACGCGAATTCTCTGTTTAGCTCTTCAGTCAACACTTTTATCCTGAAACTTGCATTTCCAAAGCTACCTGACCCTGTATCCGCTCTCGTCAAAAACAAGGCCCGCAATCTCCGCGTGGGTTTGCACGGCTGAGGCCCGTCGAAAGAACCTAGACTTTTCCTCTTCGCTCCAAGTGTCAAACTTTGAGACCCAGTGTCCGAACGCTACAAAATCGCTTCTTACGTGCTGATCCAGCGTTTTTAATCGCGGGAGAATGTCCTCTATGGCAATGAACGCCTCAAGCTTCTCCTGAGGCGTGCCTTTGTATAGCTTGTCAAAGATCATCTTCATTTTTTTATGGTCTCGAGAACAATTTCGACGATTTTCTCTTTCACTCTGGCTTCGACGTTTTCATCGATCAAAACTGAACCGGCACTGGAGGACACCCCACCGGCCGTACTACCGCGATAGAACGTCTTTTTGTGGACTTGCGCCGTATTGTCTGAACCGAAAAGAAATCGAACGTTGGCGTTTTCTTCTAGCGTTCCATGTATTTTTCCAGATGGGTTGAAGTACATCACAATCGCCTCTCGTTGGTTGTCTTCAACCTTAATATGGCACCCAACTTTTCTTGACCTGAGACCCTCTGCGGTTTCTTCAATCGCTGGCAGCATCACAGTCTGGATAAAGTCGAGGTTCTTTTGTCTTTGAGCCCTCAGTTGGGCTGCCTTTTCGCGGGCAGCCTGCTCGGCTAGTTCGGCTGCTTTTTTCTTCTCCGAGAGTGCTTCGTCAAGTTTTCCGAATAGATCGTCAGACACGTTTGGATGCTCCAATGTTACGCCTCATTTTCCATCGCACGTTTGCGCATTGAATCAGGCTCGAATGGTCGGAGCATCTCGCTTTGACACCAGAAGCACAACCCGCGATTGTAGTTACCAAGGCTCAGGGCCGAAAAGGTCATCGCAAGACACCGCGTCGGAATCGACACCATCCTCATATGGCAGGCCGTCGGCGTAAGCATCTAAGTCAACTTTGTCATATAGGCGTTTAGCCCGCAGTTCCCGGCGCGGTATTCCCAATTTGATCAGCGTACCTTCAGAAACGCCGAGATAGTGCGCAGCGGCTTTCACTGCCATTAATCTCGGTGGGAACTGAAAACCCATACTGTTTACCTCGCGTCTGTGCTCAAGAGATCATTGCCAATACGCATTAACCCAACTCCCCCGAAGGGGCTATTGGCATGTTTCGAATTTGGGTGTAGCTTGTCCGTGGGCGTGGAAACCCGGACTATGAAATCGACCACATATCCTGTTTCAGGTTGCCTGACCGTTGGCGCGGTTTGGCTTGTGGTCCTTACGGATGTGCTTGGCGGCACTCCGTTCACCGGCAGAATATGCCGGGGTGCGGATGCTATACAAGACCCCTCTACGGGGAAAAACATCCGGCCTGTCTCATAGCAGGTTTCCAACGCCCCGGTGTCGGCCCGCCGCCGACATGGCCGTGGAAAGCCGCAACTATGAGAAATCAAATGACAAATTCCCAAACACAAATGACCCGTTGGCAAATGCACTCTGAGGCACTTGCCGTTGAAACGATATTGATCACGATTCAGGCGCTCTTTGGGGCATCCGAGCCCCAAGAGGATCTAATCCTGATCACCGAAATCGCGACCAAACGCGCAAAGCTCCTTTGCAGTGAATTGGAAAGCCCCTGCAAGTGCGAGGGCCAGTCATGACCGATCCCAGACCGATCAGCGATTACGAAAACCGCCATCACGCCGGGTTGCCGAAGGCGCACGAACCTTTTTACAGCAAGCACATTCAAGAGATTGAGGAATTGCGCAAACGGGATGCCGCCTATTACGCATCTCTGCCCAAAGACCGGGAAACAGCGATGAAAGCAGTGTTCAAGGCGCTGCGCGGCTGCACTGATTTGGACGAGCGGTTAGATCAAGTGTTGGCGAACCTGACCGCTATCGAGGCAATCGCAAAGGATATCTTGATGGACAACTACGAGGACGCGAACGCGATTTACATGATTGCGTCTCGGTCGTGGATACAGGTCAAGGAAACCATCGATCTGATCGCGCGCGCAGACGACATTCTCAAGCATATGGAGGAGGAATCAAGCGAATCTGGAACAACTCAGACCGCTCAGGTATCGGCTCCGCCGGATGGGTCTTAAAGTGGGGCTGAGAGCTAACTAAATCCGCTATCGTTTTGTTTTTAAACAATTATTTCGATAGAAATGGTGCGGGTGGAGGGACTTGAACCCCCACGCCTTGCGGCGCCAGAACCTAAATCTGGTGCGTCTACCAATTTCGCCACACCCGCAGTACCGGCCTTGAGTGCCGGATTGGCGTGCTCATTAACAAAGCCAGTGGACGAGTGCGAGAGGGAAAATCACTTACACGCAAGATTTTTGGTCGCCAACCGGTTTAATTCGGGCCTGACACTTGGGCCGTGCTCCAGGATCGTACCCATTTTTCGGATCGGCGCCTGTCCGCACCATAACGTTAATTAGAGGGTAGCGTTTCAATTTGCGTTTTCGGACAAAACCACCGCCTATTTAACGTGCACATCTCCAAAAAAACTCGGTGACATGTTAAACGCGCTTACGTTGAGTAAACCGAATTATCTATGGGTTCACACAAATCTACCTTGTGATCAGCGCTTCGACCGAGCGTTTTCTTTGAGCCGGAGCTTTCCTGATAACAGAAGGTAAGTTATTGACAACACAGTAGATTACAACCGGTATTTCGTTCAAAATTGCGCACCTCGATTGACCGCGATTAAGGAATGCGCAGTACCTGGAATCTGTTGATACGTCCTCAGGTTGAAACCGCTCGCGAGCCCGCGACCATAATTGCGCCACATTTCAAACGCCAAAATATCTTATTCGCGTCAAAATAACACCGCCTTGCCAGTAATTGATGGACGGCGGGAATTAATGAGTCTTTCCCGCCTTCGGGCGCCGTAAGAGTTTTTTGCTCAACTCGAACACAGGGGTCTTAGCCGTGACCAATATGATGAACTCTGCCACTGCTGAGCAAGACGCCGTTGGTCTTGCACGTGAAAGTTTCCTTGGTGAACTGAAGTCCTTGAATCAGAACCATCCGAATACGGGCTTTGGCGTTTCCTTGCGCACGCATTCGGGGGGCCACTATCTGCTCGCCAATTCTCGGATGCCGCTGCCTAAAACCAAATCCCAGGGTTTTCCGACCGGACGCCGTCTGGCCCTGCTTGAAAACAGCGAACAGTTCAGCTCGATCGAAGTACTTGCCGATTCCCGTGCCTACGAAGAGATTTCGCCGGGTGACGAGGCCGCGATTTTGGGCAATGCGCTGAATCTGATCGCCCGGATCGACATCCTGACCAGCTCTTCTGACGGTCAGATGCAACCTCACATCGCCGCTACTGGAACCGGAGGCTGACCATGGCCCGAAACGACCACCTTCTGTCCGTAGGAAACGAAGCGCTGACGCCGATGACCTCGGCGATGACGGCGCTGACGGCGCAGATCGACCAGCTGACTGAGGTGGCAGATGCACGATCCTCGGCGCGGCTTGCGACGCTCAAGACGCGTATGGAGAACTTTACAGCCAGTGTGACGTTGGTCGGGCAGGTCAAGGCCGGCAAATCGTCGATCGTGAACATCCTTGCGGGGCGCCCTGCCCTGTTGCCCTCGGATGTGAACCCGTGGACCTCGGTGGTGACCACGTTGAACATCAACACCCGCACCGAAGGCGACAAAAAGGCCAAATTCACTTTCTTTGAACAAGAAGAGTGGGACAACCTGATGGTCGGCGGTGGCCGATTGGGCGAACTGGCCAACCGGGCTGGCGCCGATGATGAAATGGAGGATATCCGCCGTCAGATTGGCGAGATGAAGGCCAAGTCCGAAGCGCGTCTTGGTCAGCATTTCGACCTGATTCTGGGGCAAAGTCACCAGTATGACTATTTCGACGACGAACTGATCCAGCGCTATGTCTGTCTGGGCGATGAAGACGACCCGGATATCAACCCGAAAACCGGGCGCTTTGCAGACGTCACCAAGTCTGCGGAACTGTTCATGGATATCCCGCAATACCCGATCTCACTGAAACTGTGCGATACGCCCGGCGTGAACGATACATTCATGGTACGCGAGCAGATCACCCTGCGCAGCCTTCGCGGGTCCGAGGTTTGCGTCGTTGTGCTGGCGGCCAGCCAGGCGCTGACCACGATGGATATGGCGTTGATGCGGATCATCGCGCAGTTCGAAAACCGTCAGATCATCCTGTTCGTAAACCGGATCGACGAGCTGTCCGACCCGGTCAATCAGGTGCCCGAGATTCGGGATCGGGTTTACGACACGTTGAAGCAGAACAATATCGACACCAATACCAGCGTTGTGTTCGGCAGCGCAATCTGGGCCGAGGCAGCCCTGACCGGGAATCCGGATATCCTGTCGGAAGAATCCCGTCAGGCCCTGAACACCTTCTACCTGGCCGCCGGGTTCGGCGACCAAGCCCCCTCGCTCGACAAGATCTGGGCGCTTTCTGGCTTGCCCGACCTGTTGCTGGCCATGAATGAACGTATCGCCGAAGGGGCAGGCAATCGCCTGCTAGACCGCGTTCGCCATCGTGCGCGCAACATCGCAAGCCAGATTCGGGCGACTGCGGTGGCGAAGAACTTGTCCGACGGCCAGGGCGTGGTGCGTGATCTGGACGGTGTATCCCCGGAAGAAGCCATCGCCAAGGTAACCGAGGAATATGAAAAGAAGACCGCAGAACTGACGACCGCGCTGCGCGACAAAGTGTTGGAGCGGTTGAAATCGGCTGAAACGAACTTTGTCAAACGGGCTACGGACTCGTTGATTTCGCATCTGGAAGAGAATGGCGAGGAAGGCACCTGGCAGTATGATCCGGCCGGGCTGCGCACCTTGCAAAAGGCTGCTTATTTCAGCTTTTCCCGCGCAATGCGCAAAGATGCGGGTGCGCTTTACAGCGCCGCTGCGACAGATGTCGAGGCATTGTACCAAAAGCTGCTGGGCAACCATCTGGGTGAGTTCAGCATCGAAGCCCCCATCGTGCCTCGCGTGCCGCCACCTCTGGGAATCGGCCGCACCATCGCGCTGGATTTGCAAAGCACCTGGTGGCGCCGCTGGTGGCAACGTCGCAAAGGGTTCGAGGCCTATGCTGCAGACTACACGCGCCTGATCGCATCCGAGGCGAACTCGATCACCAAAGACCTTGAGGAAAACCAGATCGCGGCCGTTCTGGAAAACGTTCGGGCTGGCCTGTCCGACTTCCTGCGCGAGCAGAAAGAGACTCTGCTGAACATTTCGGCCTCGGCTGAGCAGGATCCGAACCAGGCGGCCCTGATGGCGGGCATGACTCCCAAAAAATCCCGCGACGATATCCTGGGCGACATCCTGAAAGATCTTAGTAACGAGGCAGCATAAGTAGCGATATGGCAAAAGATACACAAACCCGCTTCGTCTCTCCTAAGGCTTGGGAACGCATCGAACAGTGGTCCCGTCGCAAACCTATCTTTGCGCTGATGGGAGAATTCAGCGCCGGAAAATCGACGCTGATGAATTTTCTGCTGCGCACGCAGGCGCTGCCGACACAAGTCACCGCCACGCAACTGCCGCCCGTCTGGTTTAGCTGGGGAAAAAAATCGGCCTATGTCCAACGTCCCGATGGGACCCGCGAGAGCATCACTCTGGATCAGTTGGACACCGTCGGTGTCAACGATGCGCAATTCGTGCGCATCTTCCTTGAGGCCGACATTCTGGAAGCGGTGGACCTGATCGACACTCCCGGTATCTCTGACCCGAAGATTTCCAGCGATGTCTGGCGCCGCGCGGTCGGGCAAGCGAATGGTGTTTTGTGGTGTACCCATGCGACTCAGGCGTGGCGCGAGACCGAACGTGCGACATGGATGTCTTTGCCGGAGCGGCTGCAGCACAACTCTTTGCTGCTGGTAACCCGCGCCGACGTGCTGGGTGCGAAAGACCGCCAAAAGGTGCTGCGACGGGTTAACCGTGAAGCGGGTCACTTGTTCAACCGTTCGATCCTGTTCTCGGCTCGAGATGCGATCATCGCCCGGGATAAGAGCGGCGATGCCGAACAGTGGGCGCGCAGTGGCGGCGGCAAGATGGTGGACAGCTTTCTTCAGATCACCGAACAGATCATGGACAGCCGCGCCGATATGCTGACGCGCTACCAGATCGACAACGGCTTGACAGCGGGCACACCTGTGCAGCCGATCCGCCCGAAACGAATGGTGGAACAGACCGACGAACCATCACCGCTTAAACTGGTGAACCCCGTTCCCACGGCCAACAAGCAAGATGAAGTCATCAGCTTTCCCATCCGCCCGGCCCGTGTCGAGCGCCGTACCGAAGATACCAGCCGCGAAGAACGCATCGACGCCGCAGAAGCCGAGCGCCTGCGCGCCGAAATGGAGACTGAATCTCCGGTGTCAGAGCCGCAACCGGAAACCGAAGGTGACGATCTGCGTTCCTTTTTCCGAGACACCGAAAGCAACAGCCTGAATCTGGCCGAATACAAGGAAACGCTGGCAGAAGAAGACCCGTTTGATCTACTGGATGATGACGAGTTCGAAATCGACACAAGCCTTGCGGCTGAACCTGTTGATACCCAGGAGGAACCCGCCCTAACAGAATCAGACCCGTTCATGGAGTCGATGGAAGACAAACTGGCAGACACACCAGAACAGGATCGGGCATCCGTCGAAGAGCCGGATGTACAGCGTGCTGAGGTTTCGGTGTCGTCGATTGCCGCTTTGCTGGCTGAGCAGTCGAATGGCACCGAGGATGAGTATGAGCCAGAGCCCGAATCCAGTGGCCTCGTGAACATGCAGGTTGTTCCCGTGCCCAACGGTGCGACAGCCGAAGACCCCGCTCCGTCGGGTGACACTGATGAAGGTCAAGAAATCTTACTGAACGTTTCGACCGACACTCCGCTCAGTGCGGCGTCCATGTGGCGCGACATCGCTGCGGGCGAGGATTTGCCGAACGATGTCGAAGGCATGAAGAAAGTGTTCGTTGCGTTCCTCGAGGAATTCGACCAGATCGCAGTCGAGCATTTTGCGCGCCGTGCCAAGGGGGCGGTTCGCCCCGTTCCCAATGCTGCGGAAAACGGCGGAGCAGAATTCCGTGTGTTATGAGCAGAACCTCAGGTAGCAAGCGATGACGATCGAAACCGCATTGAACACCGCGATGGATACCATACCCGACTGTATTGCAGCCGGGTATGTCGACATGGAAACGGGGATGTTGCTTGGGACCAACACCCAGGACCCGGGCAGCGCGGACGTTCTGGACAGTCTCGCCCTTGCCGTGGCTAACCTGTTCCAAGGGCGCGGCGTAAAAGCCTTCGAGGACTTGTTGCGCGCGGCTGGCGTCGAAGAGGTCGACAACCCGGGATTTGGGGAAATCGCGGTGTTTTCGAATGATCGGCTCAATATCTTTCTGCGGACCCGGGAGTATCCCGATCATGTGGTCTGCTACATCTGTCGCAGCAGCGCCAATGTCGGGTTGGCGCTGACAAAATCGCATCTCAGCCTGGGGTCAGTCGCGGCCGCAGTCTAAACCGGACCAGAGGGGGTCACGGCATGATGGATACGGACATACTTGAGTTGCTCGACAACATCGGGCGCTCGTCTGTGGCACGCCTGAATCCGGCGGTCACAGTTCCCGGGGAAACCGCCCGGATTCGGCGCAAAAAGGTGCTGCACACCATTCGCGGCACCATTCTGCCGCGCCGCCTGGAATTCACTGCTGCCGATGGTCATTGCCTTGCCATTGAAGTCAACAGCTCTCGGATCACAGACGTGTTCCGGGTTCAGTCCGGCATCGCTCCAGATTTCGAAACCGAATCCCGCGAGGAACTGGCTGACAAGCTGGCCAAACTGGTGACCGACATCGCCGCCGCCCCCGCCCCGTTGGAGCTGATTTCGCTGCAACCCGACACTGCACTTGAGGCCGACGATGTGGGCATCACATTCAGCGAGATCGAAAGCGCCTGCGAGAAAATAGAACTGCCAGCTGACCCAGTCATTTCCATCGTTCCGGACGAGCCCGAGGAAGCCACGCCCGTCGACGAAGCACCGGTGGAAGAGCCCGCCGACTGTCTGGCCCAAAAGTTCTACGATGGATCACAGCGATTTGCTCAGGGCCGGGTTCTGGCCAACGGCGCCGATGGGGAACCGTTGCGCATGGATGGCACCTGTGACGAAGGGGAAGCTCTGCACCCCGGTTCCGACCTGCTGGCCCGTTTCGCCCTCGACCTTGCTGGGTGGGATGGCGACACGGCTTCTGTAATGGACCCACCGCAGTTAATTGTCATGCGGCCTTCCGGTGGCAAGGGCGCCGGGTTGGCCATTTTGAACGATGGTAAGAGTTTTGCAGTCGCCGTCCACGAGGCACGCAAACTGGGTGCCGTTGTCAACCTGTGGGCCACTCTGAAAAGGCCAGACGGATGATTACGCCCCTTTCGTTCAATTTTTCGATGAATTCGATCCGTGATTACAAGTTACCAGGGTAAGTTTTATGAGTGAAAACAATCGTCGCGAGTTAATCCGTATTGCCGAGGACATGAGCGGCGCCTCGAATGATGAGACCCGTCAGTTCATCTCACGCATTGTCAGTGATCTGACAAATCTGAAACCCTCGATTGCCTTTGTCGGGCAGATCAAGGCGGGCAAATCCCGTCTGATTAACGGCTTCACCGGTCAGGCCGAATACCTGCCGTCGGACGTGAACCCCTGGACAACGGTGATCACCGACATGCATTTCGGCCACCCCTCGGGGCGGACCTCGGGGGCCGAGTTCCATTTCTTCGACAACCGCCAATGGCAGGCACTGATCGCCGAAGGCGAAGAGCTGCGCAACATGTTCCCCGATGACGAGGACAGCTATAAGCGCGAGATGATCGAAGAGCAGGTCGAGGCGATGAAAACCCGCGCAAAGCTGCGTCTGGGCGAAAGCTATAAGCACCTGCTTGGCCAGCATCACGATCTTGACGAACTGAACTCGGACGATCTGGCGCGCTATGTCTGTGCTGGTGACGACCCGACCGAAGAGGGCGAACACGACCCGGGTTCGGATCGCGGCCTTTACAGCGACATCACCCGCAAGGCCGAGGTTTATTTCGACATCGGTCACTTTCCGTTTCCGCTGACAGTAACCGATACGCCGGGCGTCAACGACCCGCTGCTGATCCGCGAGGAAATCTCGCGCCAATACCTCAAGGAATCCGACTTCTTTGTGGTGGTCCTTTCGGCGCATCAGGCCCTATCGCGGGCGGACCTGAAACTGTTTCGCCTGATGCAGGCGTTGGAGCTGGGTCAGATAGTGGTCTTCATCAATCGCGTCGACGAGTTGGGTGGTGGTGCCGAAGATGCAGGCAAGGTCCGGGCCGACGTGATGGAGGGCCTGGAAAAAGCTTTGGGAAATTCGGACATCGACGTATTGATGGGCAGCGCGCAATGGGCGCATTACGCGCTGACCGGCGACGAGACCGGCATCAACCATGATGAAGTTCTAGCCTGGCTGCGGGCGCATCCGGAACAGATGACGCAATATCTGGACGGTGTGGAAGAAATCAAACAGGGTCCCGGTCCGATCAGCCGCGAAGGTGTGCTGCGCTTTGCTGCAATGATCGCTTCGGGCCTGCCGGACCTGCGCCGACATGTGACCAGTGCCCTGACCGAGGGCCCGCGCAACGAACAGCTGCGAATGGCGTGGCAGCATCTCAATACCTTTGCGCAAGGCGAGGTCGAGCGCAGCAGGGCGCATCTGCGCGCCATTGAGGACGAAACGACCCCCGCCGCCGAAAACAATGATGAAAACGACAAGACTCTGACGGATCTGCGCGCGCTTGTTGCCGACAAGACTGCCAGGATCATCAATGATATGGACGATGTTCTGGCCAATCTGCGCGGCGTCATGGACGACACCGTGGCCGAGGCCGTATCGGTCGTGGTGCGGGGGCCGAACGGGGATTCCCCGCTGCTGGCAAAGGGTGGTGACACCGAACTGAACTTCACCCCGTTGCGTGACCGAATGCGCGAGCTTGTGCAGGGGGCCACACAGGTTGTACGTCAACGGATGCTTAGCGAGTTGTATACGGTCGACATGCAAAGCAACGCAGCGCTGCGCGCCCTGCCCGGCTGGCAGGACCCAACCGACAACCGCATGAACACCAGTGCCGTGCGGTGGTTCCGCCCGGACACCACTGCGCTGACGCGGGGTATCACGGTTGAATTGCGGGTCAGCTGGTTGTCGCGCCTGATCTCACGCAAGAGCGTCGTGACCCGCGCCGAGCGCATGATCGTGCAGGAATTCGAGATGATCGGCGACGATCTGGTGGACACAGCGCGCAGCGATCTGCTGGAACGTCTGAACACAGTTCTGGATCACTACATGGCCTTGCTGGCCGGACATCTTGAACATCGGTCCGGAAGCGGCGAAACCAACGAGCGGGCCCAGGCGCAAGAGGCCTTTGACCACGCGCAGCGCATCACCGAAGAACTGGGCGCCGTCTTTGGCCCGGATGACATTGACAAACGATTAGCAGAGGCTGCGGAATGATCGAATTTCCCGGAACCGAACAGGAAGTAAGACAACTTGAACGCTTTCTGACCGCGACCGAAAAGATGCCGGCCGACACGGTGCTGGACGAGATGCGCGAGCGCGCACTTGCCCATGCCGGGCGGCTGTCTAACGCGGTCAACATCGGTTTTGCCGGGGAATTCGGGGCTGGCAAATCCAGCCTCGCCAACATGCTGGCCGGGGCGGACATTCTACCCACCGGGCCGCAGCACCTGAAGCTGCCGCTGGTAATCGTCGCTTATTCCGAGACACCGGAAACCACCGTCGGCTGGTGGGATAAAGAACCCAAGACCTATTCCGGAATTGCGTTGGAAAAGGCCGCTGCAGATGCGCCTGATTTCATCTCGGTCGGCCTGAACACCCCTGCCTTGCAGGAGATATCGCTGTTTGACCTGCCCGGAACCGGAGCATTGGACGATACGTACAAAGAAACCCTCGATTTGCTGAAATTCGTGGATTGCGCGATCTGGTGCACCAATGGCACCAACGCATGGCGCGAGACCGAACGTCATCTCTGGACAAAGGTGCCACAGGAGCTGCAAGCCAACAGCCTGCTTGCGGTCACTCATGCCGATCTGCCACCGGTCCGCGATGCGCTGGACCGGGTTCTGTCGCGTCTCAACAAGGAAAAGGGCGATCTGTTCCGCTCGGTCGTGCCAATCGGTACGCCGGTGGCCGTGCGCGCCATGGCACAAGAGCCCGAACCGGATTTTGCCCTTTGGGAAACTTGCGGCGGTCAGAATCTGGCTGAGCAGGTTCTTCAGATCGCATCCGACAGACGTCTTGCCGATCTGGAGGCCGCGCGCACCGATTTGAAACAGGACTTCCTGCCCTTTCTGGAAACACTGGCGGGCCCAGAGGCTGAGACGCCGCTGCCCGACACCGCGTCCGTGCACGCCGTCTTGGAATCCGCGCTGCCTCCTTTGGAAAACCCGATCCTCGAGGACTGGCTGGCCGCGATCGCAAGCATCTACGAAGATCTGCGCGAATCGTCCGATATCGAACCGTCGGCCTTCCTGCACTCGTGTCAGGAAATCGTCGAAGATTTCGCCGAGCGCCTTGAGCAAGGCGGTGAGATCGACCCGAAGGCCGACTGGATACCAGGCGAGTTCGAAAAAGCAACGGACCTGTTGTTGCTGCTGCAATTCGAAAGCGGCGACGCCCCCCTGAAAGATGCGATCAGTATCCTCGCGCAACTCAGCGACAATTTGGCTTGGGCAGGCAGCCGGGTGGATTCGGTGCAACCGAAAACCGGAACCTGACAATTTCTCCTTAAGATTGCGCCGCGACTCGGCGAATCGAGACCCATGGAATCGGGTCTCGAATGTATCGACTCCGTTGACCAAGCGGAGACAAAGAGTCGATCCGTCTGCATTTTGTGCAAATCTATTTTCAACATGTAGTCGTTCAATAGTCACGAAATACAACATGTAGTTATTTCGTGAAAACGGTCCTTAGTGAAGCCATCAGGCGGCCCCAATAAAGTCAAATTTGAAACGTCTAACCGTCTCAAGTGTCCTGCGGTTGTGTTTGGTTGCGAGTTCACGGGCGAGTTTGCCCAGTTAAGAAAACCGCAAAACGATCAGAACGGGCGGAAAGAAATGAGCCACAACCAGGCGGTCGGTGCATCGCACGACGAACCGAAAATCGAAGGACTTCAACCCGGCGCCAAGCTGTTGCGCGGACAGTACGAGATCCTGCGTTACCTCAGCAACGGCGGGTTCGGAATTACCTATCTGGCGCGGGACAGCCTGGAGCGCGACGTGGTGATCAAAGAGTGCTTTCCAGGCGCATTGTGTCACCGCAACGGCAATCTGGTCGAACCGGCCGATCCCGGACATACGGAAGACCTGCGCGCGATAATAGACCTGTTTATTCAAGAGGCGCGCAACCACGCACGTCTGGTTCATCCCAACATCGTCGACGTCCATCAGGTGTTCGAGGACAACAACACCGCCTATATCGCGATGGACTTCATCAAGGGCTGCGACCTGCTGGATTACGTCGAAAACACTGACAACAAAACCGGCCCCGATTTCATCGTCCAGGTCACGGAAAAGATGCTGTCAGCGGTATCTTTCATCCACCAGAGCGGAATGCTGCACCGGGACATCTCGCCCGACAACATTCTGATTGATGAAAACGGTGACCCGGTTCTGATCGACTTTGGCGCGGCGCGCGAGCAGGCTGCAAATCAATCTGCGGCCCTGCTAACCCTGCGTGTGATCAAAGATGGGTACTCGCCGCATGAATTCTATGTGCGCGGCGCCGAACAAGGCCCCAGCAGCGACCTCTATGTGCTGGCTGCCACGCTGTATCACGCCATCAGCGGCGAGCGCCCGATTGACGGTCAAACCCGACTGAACGCCTTCAACAACAGTCAGCGAGACCCCTACGCCCCTCTGGCCGGGCGGTTCAAGGGCTATCCCGAGGGGTTCCTTGAAGCGATCGACAAGGCGATGGAGGTGCACGTCACCGACCGTCTGCAAAGCGCGCTGGATTGGTTGCGCATGTTCCGCGGCCCGGGCGTCATGTTCGATACGTTCGACTACCGCCCGGTCTCGGTCATCGTGGCCATGGACCGCAAGGATGAAGAGGCTGAAAAGGCCCGGATCAAGGCTGAAAGCGAGAATGCCGAAGCTGTGGTCACCGCCCTTCTGGCCGGAAATGCCGACCTGGCCTTGGGCAATGAAGACAAGAACGAAGATGAACTGGCCAAGTTCACACCCAGGGAAGAAGCCGCAGTTGCAGTCGATACCGTGGTTAAAAGCGGATCGGGTGGCAGCGGCAAACTGATTGCCGGTGCAGCTGTCATTGCAGTCGGTCTGGCAGCGGGCGGTTACTTTCTGATGTCCGGTGAAAAAAGCGAACCGGCACAGGATGTTGCAGTAGCATCAGCACCTACAGCTCAAGAAACAGAAGAACAGGTGGCAGTAACGCAAGAACCTGTCGAGCAGGTCGCCACCACATATAACTCGCCGGAACAGGCTGATCCGGCACCAGTTAAGGCAGAAATACCTCAGGCGCCTGTCGAGCAGACACAGGACCAATCGGTTGATCCGGAACAGGCCCGGACAGCCGAACCTGCGCCAGTGGTTCCAGTGCCTCCGGCAGAAACACAGATTGCATTCTCGCATTGGGATGTCGAAATACCGTTCCAGACATCCAGGCGCCGGGCATCAACTGGCAGCATCATCGCTGTGACCGGTGTTGATCCGGCGCAGGACATGTCCGTGATCGGTGACTGGGTCAAACGCGGCGATGCGATTTACACCCTGAACGGAGAGCCGATCCGCGACAACACGAGCTTTGCCGCGCAGGTGCTAAGCGACCTGGCAATTGATCCCGACGGCTATATCCGCGTGACCGCCCGCTACCGCCCACTGGGCAAAACCCTTGCTCAGAACGGGTTGTTGGCCCTGCCCGCCATCCGCGTGATCGGTTTGGAAAACGGCTACGGTTTTACCGTTCGCAATGAGGATGGTCAGAGCTGGACGACAGTAGTCACCACCATTTCAGCGGATGCGGCCGGCGATCTGCAGCGCGGCGATGTTCTGATCTCGGAAGCGCAAACCGGGGCAGCCATCGACGGGCAGGAAAGCCTGGATGCTATGCTGAGCGCTCTGGTCGCAGAAAAACAGGCGCAGGCACGCCTGACCGTGATGCGCGATGGCGTCCAGACGGATGCCGTGATGCAGCTGAAGCAGGAGTAATCTGACCGGTCGCAAGTGATCTACCGCAAGTGAAAACTGAGGGTGGTGCTCGGAAATCCATCACCCTGACGGGGACCGGCCCGTCGCGATAGATAAAATTTGGTTTGATTTCCGCATCATAAGTGCCGTTGTGCCATTGCGCGCAGAGGCGAATAGCAGCCCCGCAGGACGCAGGTTCTGTGAAAGAAAGCAAAGGTATCGACGCCATGTTCAAATACAAAAGCCCTCTTAGCCGGCTGCTCGAAGGTGCCGGCAAAGCCAAGGAACCCGAAGCCGAAACCACAGTGGAAGAAGAAGCTGCAGCGCCCGAGACCGAAAAGCCCCAGCCGATTGCGGATTTCAACGCACTGCGCGCTGCTTTGGGCGGTGGCAATATGTCTTCGTCATCGGAAAACTACGACGACGCGGATGACCTGATTCCCGAAGAAGAGATGCCCGAGTTTTCGGAAGACGAGGCCGTAGTGGACGTCGTGACTACCGAGGTCGTCACCGAAACGCAGGACAACATTTTCGAGGCTCCCGAAGCTCAACCTGAACCGGAAGAGCCGGTTGTGACCCTGCACGTCGCCACCGAGGAAGACGCCGTAACCGAGCAACCGGTTCAAGAAGAACAGGTTGTTGAAGTGATCGTTGAAACAGTTGAAACCGATCAACCAGCGCAAGTTGCAGAGGTCACAATCACATCCGAAGTGGCGGCCGAGCCTGCACCGGAAGTTCAGCCGGAACCAGAACAACAGGCCGCGGCGCCGGCCCCTGCAGAGGATCGTCGTGGTCGAGTCAAGACCACGTTCCTGGGTTTTGAACGCGCGGACACCCACGTTCAGGACCTGATGGAAAGCTCGGAACCCGTTGCCAAGACCGAAGCCGCGCAAGAGACGTTTCCAGTTGGATGGCTGGTCGTGACCGCAGGCCCGGGCCGGGGCGCATGCATCACGCTGACCGAAGGCCTGATGCAGATTGGCCGCAACGATGATCAGGCCATTCAACTGGACTTTGGCGACACCGGTATCTCGCGCAGCAGCCATGCGGTGATCGCTTACGACCCCGAGGACCGCAAATGCTATCTGGGACACGGCGGCAAGGCCAATCTGGTGCGCCTGAACGGCAAACCGGTTCTCAGCACTGTTGCACTGTCCAGCGGCGACCTCATCCGCATCAGTGAAACCTCGATCCGCTTTGCCGCCTTCTGTGATGACGGCTTTGACTGGCGGGATGCCTGATAGATGCTGGCGCAACCGGCATATGATATCGCGCTGATCCTGGATCAGGGTCAACGCGAGTCGCAAGAAGACGCGATTGCCGCGCGCATGTTCGATGCAACGGATGCTGGCTATGTTGTGATTGCGGACGGTATGGGCGGCCACGCAGCCGGTGAGGTTGCTTCGGAACTTGTGGTTGCTGCTTGGCGCGAGTCTCTGGACGCCGAGCTTGAGAATACCCCCCTGTCCGAAGCGGCGGTGGCCGATGCATTGCCACTGGCAGCCATGCAAGCCAACGCCGCGATTGCAGCCCATTGCGAAGGCAAGGATGGTGAATTCAACATGGGGTCGACCCTGACGGGGCTGTTGCTGCTGGGGCAACGCGCCTTCTGGATCTCGATCGGTGACAGCCCCTTGTACCTGTTCCGCAATGGGGTTCTGAGCCAGCTCAACGAAGATCACTCCATGGCACCGGTGATCGACGCACAGGTGGCCGAGGGCAAACTGACCGAGGCCGAAGCACAGGCACATCCCGACCGCAACCAGCTGACCTCGGTCATCATGGGGGCGGCGATTCCCAAGGTCGATTGCCCCGAAGAGCCGCTGGAGTTGACCGCATCGGATGTACTGATCCTGGGCAGTGACGGGCTGCAATACCTCAGCGATACCGAAATCCAGACCGTCGTGCAAAGCAACGCACACGCCTGGGCGCAGGATATCGCCGACGCGTTGTGGCAGGCCCTTCGGGCCAAAGACGATCCGGATCAGGACAATGCCTCAATCGGCGTTGTGAAACTCATAAAAAACTAACCAAGGCAAAGCTACAGGAACCATGAAACCCCATCTGTTCATATCTAGCCTGGCACTTACTGCCGCTGCCGGTGCGGCCTCGGCGCAAGAGGCGTGTTCGACCTATGAAATCCAGCGCGGCGACAGCCTGCGCGAGTTGGCCATCGAAGTGTATTCGACCGAGGATTTCCGCATCATTTTTGACGCCAACCGCGATGTGATCGGCAACAACCCGAACATCATCCGTGTGGGCGACGTACTGACACTGCCCTGTCTCGAAGAGATCGGGCGCGCGCCAACGGCACCGCAGACAGAGGCCGAAGCAATGGCTGCCGAAATGGCTGCCGAGTTGGTCAAGGCTGCGGAAAAACGCGCTGAGAAGGCCATCGCCGACGCCGAAGCACGGGTTGCCGAGGCCGAAGCCGAAGCCAAAAAGGCCAGCGAAGACGCCGTGATTGCCGCCAAGGCCGAGGCCAAAAAGGAAATCGAAGCCGCCCGTGCCGAGGGGGCCGCCCTGATCCGCAACGCGGATCACGGTGAGCGACCGGAAATCCGGGACCGCCAATTGCTGCTGATCACTGGCGGCAACTATGCGCCTTTCACCGATGAAGCCCTGCCCAATCGCGGCCTCTATACCAATCTCGTGGAAACCGCGATGCTGCGGGCCGCGCCCGAACAGGGCTACAAGATCCAGTTCGTCAACGACTGGTCTTCGCATCTGGACCTGCTGATGCCGACCTTGGCTTTCGACGCCACCTTCCCCTGGTCGCGCCCGGATTGCGAAGAGGCCTCGGCGCTTTCCGAAAAGGACCGCGATCGTTGTGATACCTACAATTTCTCGAACCCGTTCTACGAGGTTGTGGATACATTCTTTGCCCGCGAGGGCTCGGGTTATGAGCAGACTCTGACCTATGCCGACTTTGCAGGCGCCACGATTTGTCGTCCCGAAGGCTGGTCGCTGTCGCATATGGATACGGTCGGCCTTTACGAACCCGCAATCACTCTGATGCGCCCCGTTTCACCGGATGACTGCTTTCACGCGGTCATGGAAGGCAAGGCCGACATCGTGGCAATCGAAGCCCATCTTGCGGTCGAAGCAATCGGACGACTGGGATACGAGCACCGAATTATCGAAAACCCCAACCTAGCGGCCATAAAGTCGCTTAACGTCATGACCCACAAAGATAATCCGGATGGGGAAGCGATCCTTGAGACGCTCAACCAGGGTCTGGCGATCATGCAGCAATCTGGAGAGTGGCGAGATATCGTTTCAACCGCTCTGCGTCATCAAATGGAAAATGGCTAAGGCCCAACCGGCCTGACAACAAAAATGTCTGGAGGAAGTGGACATGTTAGAATTCAACCTGAAGAAAGTCGTGATGTCGGCCACCGCCGTCACTGCCCTTAGCGCCGGAGCCGCTGCCGCGCAGGAAGCCTGTACAAACTATACCGTCGAGGACGGCGATACGATGGCAACCATCGCCATCGCGGCCTATGGCACTTCGAACTATCAGCCGATCTTCAACGCGAACCGCAACGTCATCACCAACCCAAACGATCTGGCGCCTGGTCTGGTTTTGGCCCTGCCCTGTGAAGACGGCAGCCTGCCAAACGGTCAGTCCGCTCAGGAAATCATTGCGGCCGAAGAAGCACGCGCGGCCAGTGTCAAACGTTCCAGCGTCTATCAGCCGCCGATCAAGCTGGTGACTGGTAACGGTTGGGCGCCATTCGCCGATGAATCGCTGAATGGTGGCGGCGCGATCACTCGTCTGGGTACCACAGCGCTGCAGCGTGGCGGCAACGCGCGTGACTATTCGGTCAGTTTCGTGGACGACTGGAATTCACACCTGGAAACGCTGCTGCCGCTGGGCGCATTTGACGTGTCGATGGCGTGGAACATGCCCGATTGCACCAACCGGACCTACGAATGGTCGTGGGAAACAGAAGTCCGTTGCACTCAGTTCGACTCGTCCGTTCCGGTTTACGACATCGTTGTCGGCTTCTACACACTGCCGGAAAGCGACTACGCAGGCGCCACCACTTTTGGTCAGTTGGAGGGCGCAACTATCTGCCGTATGGATGGCTGGTTCATCCACGACCTCGAACAGGAAGGCCTGCACAACGGCACCTCCATGACCCTGATGCAGCCAATCACCGCACGTGAATGCCTTGACGCGGTTCTGACAGGTACTGCTGACGTTGCAACCTTCGAAGTGCAGCTGTTCTCAGACACCATGGTGGAAATGGGTCTTACTTCGAACGACCTGGTGGAAAACCCGTTTGTGACATCTCTGTCCTCACTGCGTTTCATCAGCCACCGCAGCAACCCGTTTGGCAAACAGTATCTGGCGATGCTGAATAAAGGCCTGAATGAAATGCGGGAATCCGGCGAATGGTACGCCATCGTTTCGGACACGCTGCGCGAGCACAACGAGAAACTGATGGCAGCGTCGAACTGATCCCTCGGTTCACCTGACTACCAAGGGGCTGGTCTTAGGACCGGCCTCTTTTTTGTCTGGAACCTTCCATGTCCGCGATCTTGCCGGAGGCAACTACGGGAAACCCCTAATACCCTGATTCGTAGAAAGTGTTAGTCTGAAAACAACTATACCGGTGAGGCCTAGCCTCCCCACTCACTCAAAAAGGGGCTGACTTTGGGGGTCAGCCCCTTTTTCCATTCAAAGCTTTGATCTGAAACGTAAAAAGCCACGCCTTGGGGCGTGGCTCTACACAATCAGCCGATGATTGCGTTCAAAGTTGCGCTGGGACGCATCACTGCTGCGGTCTTGGCGGGGTCGGTGTGATAGTACCCGCCCAGATCAGCAGGCGCACCTTGTGCGGCGGCCAGTTCACCCAGGATCTGCACTTCCTTGTCGGCCAGCTCCTTGGCGACGGGCGCGAACTCAGCCGCCAGATCCGCATCGTCGGATTGCGCTGCCAGAGCCTCGGCCCAATAGCGTGCAAACCAATAGTGGCTGTCGCGGTTGTCCGGCTGTCCAACCTTGCGGCTGGGCGACTTATTGTTGTCCAGAATGCCTTGCGTAGCGCCCTCGGCCGCGGCACCCAATACACCCGCCTTCGCATTGCCCTTGCTGTCAGCTAGGAAGTTCAGCGATTCACCCAGTGCGCAGAACTCACCCATCGAGTCCCACCGCAGGTGGTTTTCTTCGACCAACTGCTGCACGTGTTTCGGGGCCGAACCACCGGCACCGGTTTCGAACAGGCCACCGCCATTCATAAGCTTGACGATGGACAGCATCTTGGCCGAGGTGCCCAGCTCCAGGATCGGGAACAGGTCGGTAAGGTAATCCCGCAGCACGTTGCCGGTGATCGCGATCGAGTCCTTTCCCGCCGTAATGGTTTCCAGAGACTGACGGGTTGCTTCGCGCGGTGCCATGATCTGGAACTTGTCAGCCACGCCAGCAGCCTCAAGCGCCGGTTTGACGTATTTGATCAGCTCAGCATCGTGGGCGCGGTTTGCGTCCAGCCAGAAGATCGCCTCGGATCCGGTCAGGCGCTGACGGTCCATCGCCAGCTGAATCCAGTTCTCGATCGGGGCCTTCTTTACGGTGCAGGACCGCCAGATATCGCCCATTTCAACCGCATGCTCGTGCAGTGTTTCGCCATTGGCCAAAACGACACGGATGGTTCCGTCTGCAGGGGCCTGGAACGTGGTCGGGTGCGAGCCGTATTCCTCAGCCTTCTGCGCCATCAGGCCAACGTTGGCGACAGCGCCGGCAGTGGCTGGGTTCAGTGCGCCATTGGCTTTGAAGAAGTTGATGGTTTCGTCATAGACACCGGCATAGCAGCGGTCCGGGATCACGCAGTTGGTGTCACCCTTGGCACCGGTCTCATCCCAGCCCTTACCGCCCGCGCGGATCACGGCGGGCATCGAGGCGTCGATGATCACATCCGACGGTACATGCAGGTTGGTGATGCCCTTGTCGCTGTCGACCATGTACATCGACGGACGCTCGCCTTTCAGGGCGTCGACGGCGGCCACGATCTCGGCGTTGTCTTTGACGCGATCCAGCAGGTCGCCCAGACCCGAGTTCGGATTTACACCCAGCGCGTCCAGTTCGGCACCGAATTTCTCGAACACCGGGGCAAGCCAGGCTTTGACCGCATAGCCAAAGATGATCGGGTCCGACACTTTCATCATGGTCGCTTTCATGTGAAGCGAGAACATGGTGCCGTCTTTCTTGGTGTCTTCGATGGCGTCAGCCAGGAACGAAGACAGGGCTTTGACCGACATGAAGGTCGCGTCCGCCACAGTGCCTTCGTCCAGCGTCCAACCGTCTTTCAGAACGGTGACGTTGCCGTCTTTGCCGACAAATTCGATATTTGCGTCGCCAGCCTGCGCCGCAGTGATGGTCGTCGATTTTTCATTTGCGTAGAAATCGTTATCCGACATCGACGACACTTTGGTCTTGCTGTCTGCGGACCACTCGCCCATCGAATGCGGGTTGTTCTGAGCGTAGTTTTTAACGGCCTTTGCCGCGCGGCGGTCGCTGTTGCCCTCACGCAGAACCGGGTTAACGGCCGAGCCTTTGATGGCATCGTAACGCGCGCGGATCGCTTTTTCGGCGTCGTTCGCGGGCTCTTCGGGATAATTCGGGATATCGTAGCCTTGCGCCTGCAGCTCTTCGATCGCAGCAACCAGCTGCGGGACCGAGGCCGAGATGTTCGGCAGTTTGATCACGTTGGCCTCGGGCGTTTTCACCAGCTCACCCAGCGCGGCCAGATCGTCGGTGATGCGCTGTGCATCGGTCAGGTTTTCCGGAAAGGTCGCCAGAATACGGCCCGCCAGCGAAATATCCTTGGTTCCAACGCTGACACCCGCGGCTCCGGCGAACTTGCGAATGATGGGCAGGAACGACGCGCTGGCCAGTTCGGGCGCTTCGTCTACAATGGTATACAATATATCGAAGTTCGATTTTTCTGCCATATTCTTTTACCTTTTTTAAGCCTTTCGGGGCGTGCGATCCAAGAGTGTGCCACGTATTCGTGGCTGCGGATGGGGCGCGAGAATCCTACTGCCCCAAGGGTGACTCTGATTTGACAGGGCCTCCCTTAAAACAGGTTGCGTTTCGGATCAATCCTCTAGTGGGGGCGCAAATTGACACGGGGTTGACGTTTGGGGTCAAGCCAATTCCAGTTTGATAGGCTGTTCCGACCGCAGTCCGGGTGTTTCTACTGGACTCCAAAATCCGCATACCCGCTGGAAGTCGCAAGCTGCTGGACATAATCCGTAATCGTTTGGCTCAAAAGATCGGTAGAACCCGACTCGACTTCTGGTGGCACTGACACACCGGCTTCTCGAATGAGGCAAAAGAAATACTCTCGATCAAAACGCCGGGCATCTTTCAGAAAGGTGTTAATCTCGTGCTGAGCCAGATCAGTTCTTCCTAATTCCGCATATGTTTGGGCACGGGTTATCCATTCGCGATTCCCCCGCAGGCCTAGCCATTCATCGACCCTCTGACCCCATTTTTCGAATATCCCCTTTCGGACATAGGATCTTTGCGCGGTCCATCGGGCGTAGTCTTCAACGAATTCCACGCCTTTCTCCTCATCACCAATCTTCAGATGAACCATGGCCGGGAAAAACAGATTGGTGACTCCGTTCGACTCCAAACGAGACACTCCGTTCGCAGCCGCAAGACCCTTTTCGACGTCACCTGTTCCGTTCAGGTGGAGCAATAAACGACCAAGGTGCACCCACATCTGATCGGGCCAACGTTTTTCCGCTTGAGTCAGAAACTTTTCCGTTGCGTCAAGCCCATCCACTTCGAAATGCGTGTTTGCCAGATTCCAACCCGCTTCTCTATAAGCCGGATCAATTTCCAAAGCCTTCTCATATCCCTCTATCGCATCCGCAAAATTGCCCTGACTCTGATCGAACCGCGCTTTGTAATATCGGACTGACGCTCTGTCGGGATCAAGGGCCACCGCTTTGGAATGGGCCGCATCGGCGTCGCCGACACGTCCCATGGCCTCCAGCGCCAAAGCCCGCCTTAAGACCGGAGTTGCATCCAAGGGCTGAAGATCGGAAGCTGCGGTAAAGTTCGCGATAGCCTCATCGTAGCGTTTGCCAAAATAATAGGCCCAGCCGCGGGCAGAGATCAGCCTGCTCTGCTGCGCCGGGGAAAGGTCGTCGATCTTCATAAGCGCCGAGCAGGTGGAAACAACGTCGGCCATGCTGCCTTTGTTCCCCATACAGGTCGCGGACATTTCCGTATAGTCGGGCTTGGGGTTCAGCGACCATATCACGGTCGCAATCACGATGATCAGGGCGGCAAGGCGTATCTTCATAAAGCCTCTATTTCGAAAACTGCTCTTCTATAGGTAGAAACCACCGTCCCCGAATTCAAGCTTTCCCAACCTGTTACACGCCCCACGTGTCGCTCAACCGATACCCGCCGGGCCACGGGTCGTCCGGGTCCAGCATGTGTTGGTGCGTGCCGGTGATCCAGCCTCGGCCGCTGATTTCGGGGACAATGGCTGGGCGGTCGCCGACTTGGGCTTGCTCGACAATCCGTCCGGTAAAGCGCGATCCGATGATCGAGACCGCCTCGAACGTTTGACCGACCGTCATTTGGCCCTTTGCGGCCATCAGGGCCATCCGCGCCGAAACCGCTGTGCCGGTAGGGGATCGATCGACCTTGCCTGGCTGAATGGCGACCGCGGATTTGCCTGTCAGGCCGGTTTCCGTCTGCTCAAGCGGCCCGCAAAAGGCGCAGAAGGAGATGTGATCCCAATCCGGGTTCTCGGGGTGGGTAAAGCCAAGCTGTTCGTTGGCCGCGTTGGTGATGGCCACACCCATACGCGCGATGTCGCGAGCCTCGTCTTCAACGATCTCGAACCCCAGCGCCGCAGCATCGACCACAACGAAGCTGTCCCCGCCATAGGCCGTATCCACGGTCAGGGTGCCGAGGCCCAGGACCTCCAGAGGAACGGATATCTTGTCGGCAAAACTGGGCAGGTTTTGCACGAAAATGCGCTCGGCCTTACCGTTTCGGCATTCGGCCCGGACCTTCACCAACCCACCGGGGGCTTCAAGCGTCAACAGGGTCTCGGGCTCCTGCATCGGAATGATCCCGCCATCCAGCAAAACGGTGGACACGCAGATCGAGTTTGAGCCGGACATGGGCGGCGTGTCTTCCGGTTCCATGATGATGAAGGCCGCGTCTGCATCAGGATGTTTCGGCGGCACCAGCAGGTTGACGTGCCGGAACACGCCACCGCGCGGCTCATTCAGCACGAAGTTTCGCAAGGTCTGGTCCTGCGCAATGAAGGCACGCTGTTCCCAGATGGTTTCTCCGGGCGGTGGCTGGACACCACCAACAATCACGTCACCCACCTCACCTTCGGCGTGGGCCGAGATCACATGAATGGTTTTGCAGCTGCGCATGTCCTGTCCTAAAAGCGGGAGGCGGAGAATGGGGTCAGGGGAATCTGGGCGGGCTGGCCGTCAACCAGGGCGCCAACCAGTTCGGCCGTACCTGCCGATTGGGTCAGGCCCAGATGACCGTGACCGAATGCGTAGATCACGTCCCCTGCCCGTGGCGAAGCCCCGATCACCGGCAGGCTGTCGGGCAGCGACGGGCGGAAACCCATCCATTGCGTGCCGCCTTCCGTGTTTAGGCCGGGCAAAAACTGCGTGGCTTTTTGCAGCAATGTATCGGCCCGTTTGTAATTCGGAGGGAGTTCCAGCCCCCCCAGTTCAACCGCGCCGCCAATCCGCACGCCGCCATTGATCCGGCTGGCCACAAATCCATGGCTTGAGAATGTCAGATGCATACGCAGGTCAAACGCGCCCGCGGGAAGGGTCGTGTTGTAGCCGCGTTCAGTTTCCAGCGGTATTTGATCGCCAAGTGTCCGCGCAATGTGGTGAGACCAGGCCCCGGCGCACAAGACGACTTTGTCCGCCTCGACCTCGCGTTCTGTCAGCGTGATCCGTACTCCGCTATCTATCGGGGTCAGTGCGCAGATTTCCTGGCGCTCGATCCGGCCACCCCGGCTCTGAAACGTTTGCGCCAGATGCTCCACCCATTTTTTGGGATCAACGGTGTTGATCCAGTTCGGCGTAAACCCAGCATGGGTGAACCGCGGGCTGAGGCCAGGTTGCAATTCAGCAATCGCTTCAAAGCTTTCCAGCAGCTCGAAGTCTATGCCGTGTTGGCGCCGCAGCTCCCATGTAGGCAGGCTGGCACGGTACTCTGCCTCGTTTTCATAAAGCTGCATCTGCCCGTCGCGCTGCATCATCGCCTCGCCTTTCACCGATGCAATCAATCGGGTCAGGGCTGCGCTAGACTGATCCATCAGGCTGGCCTGAGCATGCAGGAGTTGCTCGTAACGACCCGGACGGCTTGCCCGCCAAAACCGGATCATCCACGGCGCGATTTTCAGCGCATAGGCGGGCGGGATGGACAGCGGTCCGAGTGGATCCAGCAGCCATTTCGGTGCCCTTTTCATGATGCCGGGGGTTGCCAGCGGTTCAACCTCGGAAAAGGCGAAGGCGCCCGCATTTCCGGCGGAGGCTTGTGCGGCGACGCCCTCACGATCCAGAACCACAACACAATGGCCCCGGCGCTGCAGCTCCAGCGCCGTTGTGATTCCGATGACACCGGCCCCGATCACAACGACCTGCTTCGTCATAGCTTTATGCCCGCCTTGAACGGATCGTTTTCATCAAACATCAATGTCGCCTCGGCCATGACATGAGCCTGCCCCGTGATTGAGGGGATGACCCCACCGTTCACACCCGATTGATAAGACAGGTGATAGACGCTGCCGATAACGCTGTGCTGGACGATTTCCTCTCCGGGAGCCAATGCACCGTCCGCAGCCAGACAGGCCAGCCGCGCCGAACTGCCGGTACCACAGGGTGAGCGGTCGTAGTTGTCATCGGGGCATAGCACAAAGTTGCGGCTGTGGACGTCCGGATCGGGAGAGGTGTCCTGAAAGATCACGTGGTCGATTGGCTCGCCCAGCTCTCCTCCTATGCCTCGCGCGATTGAGGCCTTGCGGATCGCAATCGTCATATCGGTCAACTGCCGGATATTGCCGGTCTCAACCGGGATTGGGCTGGGATCAACGATGAAAAACCAGTTGCCGCCATAGGCAACATCCCCGGTCACCGCGCCATAGCCCGGCACATCCAATACCACATCACGGTGGACACGGCGGCTTTCGATATTCATGACGGTGACGGTGTTGGCATTGTGCAGCTCTACCGTCACGACACCCGCAGGCGTTTCGATCTTGTGTCGTCCAACATCAATCCGCCCCAGATGCGCCAGTGTAACCGCAAGGCCGACGGTGCCGTGGCCGCACATACCCAGCACGGCGTCCACGTCGAAATAGATCACTCCGGTCACGCAGGACGGATCGACCGGCTCGACCAGCAGCGCGCCGACCATGGCGGGTTGGCCACGTGGTTCCAGCATGATCGACCGGTAAAACCCTTCATGTTCCGTCGCCAGCCTGCGGGCGCGTTCGGCCAGTGGTCCAGAACCCAGATCCGGCGCGCCGTCGAGGATGACCCGCGTCGGCTCACCCCCGGTATGGCTGTCGATCACACGCATTCCGCGATCACCCCACCCTGTTTTGACCAATCGGCGAACCAAGCGCGGAACAGGTCGTATTGCTGTTCACAATAGTTGCGCTGCGCATCGCTCAACTTGTCCGTTTCGTTGAAGTGCAGACGGTATTCCTGTTCGCCGTTCAGCACCAAAAGATGCTTGTAGTACAGCACCAGATCGGGGCCTTCGTCAAAGCTGGAAAGCACTTGGATTGCCTCGGTCAGTTCCTGCGCCCGCTGGCGTGCCTCGGCATGGCCTTGTGCTGCCTTTTGGGACAGGGTCGCCAACAACAGGGCCTCGCGCGGTAAAGCTGTGCCAATTCCGGTGATCGACCCGGTCGCGCCGCAGTTGACGAAGCCGTGGTAAACCTCGGTATCCACGCCCACCATCAGGGTCACCTGATTGTCCTGGCTAGTGATGTTCTCAGCCGCGTAGCGCAGGTCATCCTTGCCGCCGAACTCCTTGAATCCGATCAGGTTGGGATGCTCGGCACGCAGAGCGAAGAATAGATCGGCGCGCGTGGCAAAACCGTAATACGGGCTGTTGTAAATGATCGCAGGCACACCCGGCGCGGCAGACAGGATCGCCTTGAAATGGTTCTTTTGCGCGGCCGGAGACGTGCCGCGCGACAACACCCGCGGGATCACCATAAGCCCAACAGCCCCTACTTTCTGCGCATGTGCAGCATGGGCCAGGGCGGACTTGGTGTTGATGGCCCCGGTACCGACCACCACGGGCAGCCCTGCAGCGACCAGGCGTTCAACGCCTTCCATTCGTTGTTCGTCAGTCAGCAGCGGCCAGTCGCCCATCGACCCGCAATAGACCACCGCCGACATGCCCGCATCAATCATCTGCTGCCCTTTGCGCACCAATGCATCGAAGTCCGGGGTGCGATCCGCCTTACAAGGGGTCATGAGCGCAGGCATGGTGCCGGTGAAAACGTTGTTCGACATCGGAGCTATCCTTTGAAAATGCAGGGTCAGGGCGGGCAGGTTAGCCCTTTCAATTCGCCATAACGGATATTGGATACAAAATCCAGAAAAATTGAAACCCAGAAAAAACGCGCCGGATCGGAGGATCGGCGCGCTTGATTTGGGTTGCTTTTTGTCGGTTATCGGAACCGCTGGCCGGTCTCCGAATCGAACAGCATCGCGCGTTCCGGTCGAACGACAAGACCGATCCGTTCCCCTTGCTTGCTGCGCTGGTCGTCACGCTCTTCGACGATCAATTTGTCGCCATTTGGCGTCAGCAGGTACGAGTAGCTCACTCCACCTAGCGCCTCGGTGAGATCAACGGTGCAAGTGCCTCCTGCGCGGTCGACTTCGATATGTTCCGGGCGGATACCCAGCGTGACCTTGTCCAGGCCCGCAGGCACATTGGCCGCCACTTCCAGCGGCGCGCCAAGAGCTGGATGCGAAACCTTGCCATCCGCATATTCGCACTCAAGGAAATTCATCGCCGGAGAGCCGATGAAGCCGGCTACAAACCGGTTGTCCGGATCGCGATACAGGTCCATCGGAGCGCCGACTTGTTCGATCCGGCCATCCCGAAGCACCACGATCTTATCAGCCATCGTCATCGCCTCAACCTGATCGTGGGTAACATAGATCATTGTCGCGCCGATCTCGTTGTGCAGCCGCGCGATCTCGACCCGCATCTCGACGCGCAGTTCGGCGTCGAGATTGGACAGAGGTTCGTCGAACAGAAACACCTCGGGGCCCCGCACAATCGCGCGCCCGATGGCCACCCGCTGACGCTGGCCTCCGGACAGCGCCTTGGGCTTACGCTTGAGGTACTGATCCAGTTTCAGGATATTCGAGGCCTGCTGCACTTTCTGGTCGATCTCGGATTTGGCAACGCCGTTCATGCGCAGGCCAAAGCCCATGTTTTCGGCCACTGTCATATGCGGGTACAGCGCATAGGTCTGGAATACCATGGCCACACCACGTTTCGCAGGGTCCACATGGGTCACCTCGCGCGCGCCGATATGAATCTGCCCTTCGGTGGTTTCCTCAAGCCCCGCGATCATCCGCAACAAGGTGGATTTACCGCAGCCCGAAGGACCAACGAACACGCAAAACTCACCATCCTCGATATCCAGATCAATGCCGTGAATAACCTGCGTTTCGCCATATCGCTTGATCGCTTGGTTCAGAGTCACACCCGTCATGTCGCTTGTATCCTGTCATTGTCGGCGCTGCGGTGGGTCTCGGGGAACCGCCAGGCCTGTGCTTCGGCCCCGATCTGTTCGGCCACACGGCGAACACGGGGAACCCAGGTTTCCAACTGATTGAAATCCATTCGTTCGGTCGATCCGGTGACGGAAATCGCGCCCAGCATCCTCCCACCCGAAGTCAGGATCGGACAGGCAATGCAGATGATGCCAGGCTCATGCTCTTCATCATCAATGGCGTAGCCCCGGCTGCGGATCAATTCGAGGTCAGCGCGCAGCGCGGCCTCAGTGGTCAGTGTCTTATCGGTAAAACGGTGGTAGCTTTGCTGCGACACAGCGCGATCAAGCGCCGCCTCGTCCAGAAACGCCATCATCGCCTTTCCAACACCGGTACAGTAGGCCGGACCGACCTTGCCGGCCTGCGAGTACATCTCGATTGGCTGGGCAGCGTTGCGCTTGTCCACATACAGCACCTGACTGGAATCTAGCTGTGCCAGATGCACCGTTTCCCCGGTTTCCCGACTGAGCGAATCCAGAAACGGCCGCGCAATTGGTGCCAGTGAGCTTTGCGTCCACGCCGCATGGGCCAGCCGCACCAGTCTCAGACCGGGCGTATAGGTCTGTCGATCAGAGTCATACGACAGCATCCCCTGATTGGTCAGCGTCTGCAGAAACCGATACAGCGTTGCCTTGGGAAAATCGCTGCTCTCCAACAGTTCCGCGAATCGGACCGGGCGGGCAAAAGCCGCCACCTGATCCAGCACGTCACATGCTTTTCCTATTGTACCGTCACCAGCCACGGGCGCCTGTTCTCCTCCCTATGACCCAACACCATCCTCACGAGGGTCTTGACAAGACTAACCGATATGATGTGTAGTTTTCAATATATAAAACATAGTTTCATTATTTGGAACTAAAATGGAAGCTAAGGGAGGAAACCATGCATTCCATGTTCAAGCGTTCTGCGGTGGCATTGGCGGCAAGTGTGGCGCTTGCTGCGCCCGTTGCAGCCGAACTGACCGGCGAGCTGAGAATCTTCCTCGACACATCGAACCCGGCGCCCCGCGCGACGATGGAAGCGATGATCGACCGGTTCGCGGCACAGCATCCGGGGCTGGAAGTCGAAACCACGGTGATCGACCGTGAAGCGTACAAGACTCAAATCCGCAACTTCCTAACGGCGGACACGCCGGACGTCGCCACATGGTATGCAGCTAACCGGATGAAGCCGTATGTCGAGGCCGGTTTGTTCGAGGACGTATCCGATCTTTGGGCAGAACCCGAAATTGCGGACAATCTTGCATCGACCAAGGGCGCGATGACCATCGACGGCAAGCAATGGGGCGTGCCCTACACCTATTATCAATGGGGTGTTTACTACCGCAAAGACATCTTTGATGAGCTGGGCCTGACCGAACCTACCACATGGGAAGAAGAACTGGCCAATTGCCAGAAGATCATCGACTCGGGCCGTGCCTGCTATACCATCGGCACCAAGTTCCTGTGGACCGCCGGTGGCTGGTTCGACTACCTGAACATGCGCACCAACGGCTTCGACTTTCACAACCAGCTCGCTAACGGCGAAATCAGCTGGGAGGACGACCGGGTCAAGCAAACCTTCGCCAACTGGAAACAGCTGATCGACATGGGCGCCTTCATCGACAATCACCAGACCTACAGCTGGCAGGAGGCCCTGCCCTTCATGGTCAACGGTGAGGCCGCGGCTTACCTCATGGGTAACTTCGCCGTGGCACCCCTGCGTGAGGCTGGATTGTCCGACGATCAACTAGATTTCTATCAGTTCGTTGCCATCAACCCCGATGTCGAACTGGCCGAAGACGCCCCGACCGACACGTTCCACATCCCTGCCAACGCATCAAACAAAGAAGCCGCGCGTGAATTCCTGCGTTTTGTTGTCTCCGCCGATGAACAGTCCGAGATCAACAATGGCGCAAATCTCGGCCAGCTGCCCGTGAATGCGCAATCCACAGTCGATGACGACAAGTTCCTGCAACAGGGTTTTGCAATGCTGTCATCGAACAGCCCCGGCGGTGTAGCTCAGTTTTGGGACCGTGACGCACCTGCTGAAATGGCCAAAGTTTCGATGGAAGGCTTCCAGGAATTCATGGTCAAACCGGACAACGCCGACCGTATCCTGGCCAAACTGGAACGCGCTCGTCAGCGTATCTACGACAACTAATCCGGTCAGGCCGGGCACAAGTCCGGCCTGCTCCTCATCTGCGTAAGGCGGTGATATCCCGTCTTACTCCTTTTTCCTAACCCCCGAGTATCCGCATGTCAGCCGTTGAAGCCCCCGAACAGGAAAGCTGGTTCCACAGAAACCAACAGCGCATCGCACCATGGCTGTTTCTGGCCCCCGGGCTGCTGTTCTTCATGGTCTATGTAATCATCCCAGTTTTCCAGTCTTTCAATCTCTCGCTCTACGAATGGGACGGTCTGGGAGCAGCCGAATATGTGGGGTTCCGCAACTACGAAGACCTTTATTGGGAATGGGTGGACCGGGATGCGTTTTACATCTCGCTGAAAAACAACCTGATCTGGCTCATCTTGTATCTTGCCGCGATCCCGGCGGGTCTTTTCATTGCGCTGCTCCTGAACCAGACGGTTTGGGGAATTCGCCTGTACAAGTCACTGTTCTTCTTTCCCTTCGTCATCTCTCAGGTTGTTGTGGGCCTCGTGTTCACCTGGTTCTATGACCCGACCTTCGGCCTGTTGAATGAACTCCTCGGCCTCTTCGGCCTCGGGCCGCTGAATGTCCTCGGTGACGAACGCTTCGTGACCTATGGAATCATCTTCGCCGGTCTCTGGCCGCAGACGGCCTATTGCATGATCCTCTACCTCACCGGCCTAAATGCCGTTGACCCGGAACAGATCGAAGCCGGGCGGCTGGACGGTGCAAAGGGTCTTCGTATGCTGTGGCACATTATCCTGCCGCAACTGCGCCCGGCAACCTTCATCGCCTTTGTCGTGACAATCATTGGCGCCCTGCGCAGCTTCGACCTGATCTCGATCATGACGCAGGGTGGCCCCTTTGGCTCGTCCCGCGTGCTGGCCTATTACATGTTTGAAGTTGCCCTGTCCGAATACGGCTTCCGCATGGGATACGGTGCCGCCATCGCGGTGATCCTGTTCCTGATCATGCTCTGCTTCATCGCTTATTTCCTGTGGTCGATGTATCGCGAAGAAAGGGGGCACTGAGATGTTTCCCAAACCCATCGAAAAACAATCGCGCGCGGCGCAAATAAGCTATCAGGCCATGTTGCCGCTGGCCTTGCTGCTCTGGCTCGGACCCTTGCTGGCGGTCGCCCTGTTCTCGGTCAAACCGGCGGCGGATTTCACCAATGCAAACTACTGGGGCATGCCGTCCAGCTTCGAGGGCGCGTTCAACTATGGGCAGGTATTCTTCAACTCGGACATGCCGCGTTACCTGCTGAACTCTTTTCTGATCACCATCCCGACAGTAATCGGAGCCGTCGCGCTCAGCTGCATGACTGGCTTTGCGCTGGGTATTTACAAGTTCCGTTCAAACCTCTGGATATTCTTCATGTTTGTCGCTGGCAACTTCGTGCCATTTCAGATCCTGATGGTTCCGGTACGCGACCTGACCCTGCAACTTGGCCTCTACAACACCAAAACCGGCCTTGTCCTGTTCCACATCGCTTTTCAGACTGGGTTCTGCACGCTGTTCATGCGCAACTTCATCCGCGCGCTGCCCTTTGAACTGATCGAGGCCGCCCGCGTCGAAGGCATCAGCGAATGGCGCATCTTCTGGTACGTGGTCTTGCCACTGATGAAGCCTGCCATTGCTGCGCTCAGCGTGTTGATCTTTACTTTCATCTGGAACGACTATTTCTGGGCCGTCGTCCTTACGCAAGGTGCTGAAAGCCAACCTGTCACCGCGGGGATCACCAGCTTCAACGCCCAATTCCGGGCCGCCTATCAGTTGATGAGCGCCGGCTCCATCGTCGCGGCCTTGCCGCCGGTGGCCATGTTCTTCCTCATGCAGAAACACTTCATCGCGGGCCTGACCCTCGGTGCCGTAAAATAACGTCAAACCAGAGGTTTGCCTCAATGACAAAGATCACCTTTATCGGAGCGGGCTCCACGATCTTCATGCAGAACATCGTGGGCGACGCTCTGCTGACCCCAGCACTGGCAAACAGCCACTTTGCCCTGATGGATATCGACGCCGAGCGTCTGGCCGAAAGCGAAGCTGTGGCCAAGGCAATGATCCGTTCGGTTGGAACCGGGGCAACTGTCACCACCCACACCGACCGCCGCGCGGCGCTGGACGGGGCCGATTTCGTGATCACTGCCTTTCAGGTCGGCGGGTACGATCCTTGCACGATCACCGATTTCGAAATCCCCAAACAATACGGCCTGCGCCAGACCATCGCCGATACAATGGGGGTCGGAGGCATCATGCGCGGTCTGCGTACGGTTCCCGTTCTGTGGGATGTAGCGCGCGACATGATGCAACTCTGCCCCAATGCGACGCTGCTCCAATACGTCAACCCGATGGCCATCAACACCTGGGCGCTGGCCGAGCAGTTCCCTGCGCTGAAACATGTAGGCCTTTGCCACTCGGTCCAGAATACGGTCGAGGAACTGGCGCATGATCTGGACCTGCCCAAGGGCGACTTCCGTTACAAGGTTGCTGGCGTCAATCACGTCGCCTTCTTCCTGAAACTCGAACATCAGGGTCACGATCTCTACCCTGCGCTGCGGCAAGGGTATGCCTGCGGCCAGATTCCCAAGGCTCCGCTGCTGATGCCGCGCTGCCCCAACAAGGTGCGATACGAGGTGATGGACCATCTCGGTTATTTCTGCACCGAAAGCTCCGAGCACTTGGCCGAATACGTCCCGTGGTTCATCAAGGACGGGCGGCAGGATCTGATCGAGCAATTCTCGATCCCGCTGGACGAATACCCCACTCGTTGCGTGGAACAGGTCGCCAGTTGGAAGGAACAGGCCAAAACCCTGACCGACGGGCGCGATATCGAGGTGATCCGAAGCCACGAATTCGCCGCCGACCTGATGAACGCAATCGTCACCGACACGCCCTATGTGGCCTATGGCAACCTGCCGAACACCGGCCAGATTCCGCAGCTTCCTTTGGGTGCTGTAGTGGAAACGCCGTGCCTGGTGGACAGCAATGGTGTACAGCCTTCGGTCGTCACCGACATTCCACCGCAGTTGATCGCCCTGATGCGGACGCAAATCAACGTGCAGGAACTGACCGTTCGGGCGCTGGTCGACCAGAACCCGGAATACATCTATCACGCCGCCATGATGGACCCACACACCGCCGCCGAGCTGGACTTGCGCCAAATCCGCAATTTGGTGACAGACCTTCTAACTGCACATTCAGACTGGTTACCTGACTGGTGCCAACCCGCCAAAGCCGCTTGAAAGGGCTCAGCGAATGACTAAGAAACGCCGTTCCCAGCATTGGTATGGAAAGCTCGACAAAGACGGGTTCATCCACCGTTCGTGGATGAAAAACCAAGGCTTCCCCGATCACGCTTTTGACGGACGCCCCATCATCGGCATCTGTAACACGTGGTCGGAGCTTACCCCCTGCAACTCGGGTCTGCGTGATCTGGCCGAAGGCGTCAAACGCGGTGTGTGGGAGGCCGGAGGCTTCCCCGTCGAATTCCCCGTCATGTCACTGGGCGAGACCCAGATGAAGCCCACCGCCATGCTGTTCCGTAACCTTCTGGCCATGGATGTCGAAGAGTCGATCCGCGCCTATGGCATCGACGGCGTCGTCCTGCTGGGCGGCTGCGACAAGACCACGCCGGGGCAGTTGATGGGTGCGGCCTCGGTCGATCTGCCGTCGATTGTCGTTAGCTCCGGCCCGATGCTGAACGGCAAGTATCGCGGTCAGGATATCGGTTCGGGCACGGATGTGTGGAAATTCTCCGAGGCCGTCCGCGCAGGCGAAATGACCCTGCAGGATTTCATGAACGCTGAATCCGGCATGTCGCGCAGCGCCGGTGTGTGCATGACGATGGGCACAGCCAGCACGATGGCCTCGCTGGTCGAAGCAATGGGCATGAGCCTGCCCACCAACGCCGCTTTGCCTGCCGTTGACGCCCGCCGCATGGCGTTGGCGCATCTGACCGGCAAGCGGATTGTCGAGATGGTGGACGAAGACCTCAAACCCTCGGACATCCTGACCAAAGGGGCGTTTGAAAATGCCATCCTGACCAACGCCGCCGTGGGCGGGTCGACCAATGCGGTAGTTCACCTTCTGGCGCTGGCGGGCCGTGTAGGTGTGGACCTGACGCTCAAGGATTTCGAGATCGGCTCGGAAATCCCGCTGCTGGTGAACTGTATGCCTTCGGGCAAATACCTGATGGAGGATTTCTGCTATGCAGGCGGCGTGCCGGTCGTTCTGAATGAACTCAAATCCTTCCTGCGCCCGTCCAAAACCGTCCTTAACAAGGACATCTCAGCCCATTATGAAGGGGCCGAGTGCTTCAACGCCGATGTCATCCGCCCCTTCAACGATCCCGTGAAACCCGCGGCGGGGCTGCGTGTCCTGCGCGGCAATCTGGCACCGAACGGCGCCATCGTAAAGCCCTCGGCGGCAACGGATGAACTGCTGGAAACCGAGGCCGAGGCTTTTGTCTTTGAAAGCATCGAAGACCTGAAAGCCAATATCGACCGCGACGACCTGCCGGTGTCGCCCGAGACCGTTCTGGTGCTTAAAGGCTGCGGCCCGAAGGGCTATCCGGGGATGCCGGAGGTCGGCAATATGCCGATCCCGGCTAAGCTGGTGAAGGACGGGGTTCGCGACATGATCCGTATCTCGGACGCTCGTATGTCTGGCACCGCCTTTGGCACCGTCATCCTGCATGTCAGCCCCGAGGCACAGGCGGGTGGCCCGCTGGCGCTGGTCAAAACCGGTGATCGCATCCGGGTGTCGGCCAGCAAAGGGGAGTTGGAGTTGTTGGTCGACGAAAAGGAACTGGACGCCCGCCGCGCCGCGTGGCAAGCGGACGATCCGCATTACAGCCGCGGTTACGCCAGACTTTATATCGACCACGTGTTGCAGGCCGATCAGGGCGCGGACCTTGATTTCCTCGTCGGCAAAGACACCCGCCTTGTCACCAGAGAGAGCCACTAATGGATCAACCAGCCACTTTCCACGATCTCAACGGGGCTTCGGTCTATATTACCGGCGGTGGCTCGGGCGTTGGCGCTGCTCTGACCGACGGGTTCCTCGCGCAAGGCGCCAATGTCGCCTTCATCGGGCGGTCCGATGCCAGCGGGTTTGTCGATGAAATGCACGACAAACACGGGCGCGCGCCGCTGTTCATGCAAGGCGACATGACAGATACCGAGTTGCTGCACACTACCATGAAAAAGGCGGCCGAGGCGCATGGCCCGCTGAACGTGCTGATCAACAACGCGGCCAACGATAAACGCCACTCGCTTGAAGAAACGACGACCGAGTTCTGGGACTGGATGATCGAGGTAAACCTCAAGGCCTACTACTTCGCCTGTCAGGAGGCCGCCCGCCAGATGCAGGGCAAAGGCGGTGCGATCGTGAATTTCAGTTCGATCAGCTACATGATGGGCAATGCAGGCTATCCGATCTACACGACCTCGAATGCCGGAATCACCGGCATGACGCGGTCTTTGGCGCGCGAGTTGGGGCCGCAGAACATCCGTGTCAACGCGCTGGCCCCCGGTTGGGTTCTGACGCAGAAACAGCTGGATATGTGGGCCACGCCCGAGGATCTGGCCGCACATCTCGACCGCCAATGCCTGAAAGAACACCTGACGCCCGAGGACATGATCGCACCGACCTTGTTCCTAGCCTCAAACGCTAGCCGGGCGATGACCGGGCAATGCATGGCCGTCGATGGCGGCGTCGTCGTAACGGGGTAGAGCCATGGATACAGAATGGATTGCTGTCGATTGGGGAACCTCTCATTTGCGAGCCTGGGCGATGCAGGGCGAAACGGTGCTGGATCAGGCATATTCGGACAAAGGCATGGCGCGGGTGGACAAAAGCGGGTTCCAGCCCGCGTTGTTCGAACTCATCGAAGGCTGGTTGGGCAGCGGCCCCACAGATGTGGTCGCCTGCGGCATGGTCGGCGCGCGACAAGGTTGGGTCGAGGCCCCCTACTCCGCCGTCCCATGTGAACCAACGCCGGTTGCCCCGTTCCGTGTTCCGGGCACAGATTCCCGCATCCGGGCCTTCGTGGTGCCCGGTCTGAAACAAGACGCACCACCAGATGTCATGCGCGGTGAAGAAACCCAGATCGCGGGGTTTCTGGCCTCTCATCAGAACTGGGACGGGGTGATCTGTTTGCCCGGCACCCACACCAAATGGGTGCAGGTCAGCGCCGGAGAGGTCGTCAGCTTCCGCACCTTCATGACCGGAGAAATGTTTGACCTGCTGGCCGGGCAATCGGTGCTGAAACATTCGGTCGGCCAGGGATGGGACGATGCCGCCTTTGCCGAGGCTGCGGCGGACACGTTGTCCAGGCCCGAACAACTGGCCGCGCGGCTGTTTGGCTTGCGCGCCGCTGATCTGTTACAGGGTCAGGATCGCGGTATCACAAGAGCGCAGCTTTCGGGCTTTCTGATCGGCGCGGAATTGGCCGCGACCCGCCCGTATTGGCTGGGACAGCAACTCGCGATCATCGGGGCCAAGGGACTCTCGGACATCTACGCCAAGGCCCTGCAGCAACAGGGCGCGTTTGTCGAAACCGCCAACAGCACGCAATGCACACTGGCCGGCCTATTGCAGGCCCGCAACCTGACGAGGCAAACCGCATGAGCCGACCCATCATCGCCATTCTGCGCGGCCTGCGCCCATCCGATGCTGTTGCCACCGGGCAGGCCCTGATCGACGCCGGGATCGACAATATCGAGGTCCCGCTGAACTCACCCGATCCGCTGGAGTCGATCGGTATTCTGGCCGAACAGTTCGGCGACCGTGCCCTGATCGGAGCGGGCACCGTATTGACGACGGATCAGGTGGACGCGGTGGCCAAGGTTGGCGGCAGGCTGATCGTATCACCGAACTGCGACGCGCAGGTGATCTCGCACACGCACCAACTGGGACTGGAAAGCTGGCCCGGCATCTTTACCCCGACCGAGGCCTTTGCGGCCCTCAAGGCCGGAGCCTCCGGCCTGAAACTCTTTCCCGGCACTCTCGCCGGTCCGGCGGGGCTATCCGCGCTGCGCGCGGTGTTGCCCAAGGGCACGCTGGTCTATGCCGTCGGCGGCGCGGGACCTGAGAATTTCGATCAGTGGATCAAGGCCGGCGCCAACGGATTCGGCATCGGGTCGGCGTTGTTCAAACCCGACATGACGGCCGCCGAGGTCGCGGGCCGGGCCGCGCGGATCGTAGCTGCCTACGAAGAAGCCGCCGGATGAGCGTCATTTACGACGACCGCCCTTGTGAACTGGGCGAGGGTCCGCTTTGGCACCCCGAGCGGCGGCAACTTTTCTGGTTCGATATTGTGGGCAAGAAGCTAATGACGCGGGAAAACGGTGAACCGCACAGTTGGCAGTTCGACGAACATGTTTCTGCCGCGGGCTGGGTCGACTCAGAGACGCTGTTGATCGCCTCTGAAACAGGGCTATGGCGGTTCGGCCTGATGACCAAGCAAAAAGAGCTGATCACTCCGCTTGAGGCGGACAACCCGATCACCCGGTCCAATGACGGGCGCGCTGATCCTTGGGGCGGGTTCTGGATTGGGACGATGGGCAAAGACGCAGAACCTGGTGCAGGTGCGATCTATCGGTATTGGCAGGGCGAATTGCAGCAACTGGTGCCAGATGTCACGATTTCGAACGCGATCTGCTTCGCCCCGGACCGGACCTG
The DNA here is from genome assembly GCF_056542405.1 of Ruegeria sp. AD11(2025). Taxonomy (NCBI): domain Bacteria; kingdom Pseudomonadati; phylum Pseudomonadota; class Alphaproteobacteria; order Rhodobacterales; family Roseobacteraceae; genus Ruegeria; species Ruegeria sp. AD11(2025). Next base: position 147,913 of record NZ_JBQFZU010000005.1, read on the forward strand.
CGCCTATTACGCGGATACAGTGCGGAAACAGGTCATGCGCTGGCCTTTGAACCCGGAAACCGGCTGGCCCGAGGGCGAGAGTACGGTTTTTCTAGACCACCGCGTCGATGGGCTGAACCCGGATGGGGCGGTGGTCGACGCCGATGGCAACATCTGGATCGCCCAATGGGGTGCGAACCGCGTGGCGGCATATACCCCTGCAGGCCGGTTCCTGACTGCGATCGCCTTTGAGGCAGCTCATACTTCCTGCCCCGCGTTCGGAGGTGATGACCTGACAACCTTGTTCTGCACCACCGCCCGCGACGGGCTGGATGCAGAGACTTTGGCCAAACACCCAACCAACGGCATGACCTTTGCCGCCCCTGGCGCGGGCAAAGGGCAGGCCGAACACAGAGTCCTTCTATGAAGCCCGAACTTGGCGTCTGCTACTACCCCGAACACTGGCCCGAAGAGATGTGGGCCGAGGATGCCGCGCGCATGGTGGAAACCGGTCTGAGCTGGGTGCGGATCGGTGAGTTTGCCTGGAGCAGGATGGAGCCCGCACCGGGTGATCTGCGTTTAGACTGGCTGGATCAAGCGATTGAGGTGCTGGGGGCAGCGGGGTTGAAGGTGGTACTGGGAACACCTACGGCGACGCCACCGCGTTGGATGCTGGAAAAACACCCCGACATGCTGGCCGTGGATGCACAGGGGCAGCCGCGCAAATTCGGCTCGCGCAGGCATTTTTGCTTTAGCCACCGGGGTTATATCGCCGAGTGTGAACGGATTGCCCGGATCATGGGGGAACGTTACGGGCACAACTCGCATATAGCGGCATGGCAGATCGACAACGAATATGGCTGCCACGAAACGACCGTCAGCTACAGCCAACCGGCCTTGCAGGCGTTTCGGCGGTGGTTGGCCGAGCAGTATGAGTCCATCGAATCTCTGAATACCGCTTGGGGTAATATTTTTTGGTCGATGGAGTACGACAGCTTTGATCAGATCGACCTGCCCAACCTGACCGTGACCGAGCCCAACCCCGCCCACGTTCTGGCCTTTCGCCGTTTCAGCTCGGATCAGGTGGCGGTGTTCAACAAGGCGCAGGTCGACGTCCTGCGCCCGCTGACCGATGCGCCGCTGCTGCATAACTATATGGGCCGGATTCTGGACTTCGACCATTTCAAGCTGGGCGCCCATCTGGATATCGCGACATGGGACAGTTATCCGATCGGCTTTCTGTCCGACCGGCTTGAGGCTGACGAGGCACATAAAACCGCATTCCTGCAACAGGGCGACCCCGACATGCAGGCCTTTCACCATGACCTGTATCGCGCTGTCGGCCGGGGTCGCTGGTGGGTGATGGAACAGCAGCCTGGCCCGGTGAACTGGGCACCGTATAATCCCGCTCCCCTGCCCGGCATGGTACGCCTGTGGTCGCTCGAGGCAGTGGCGCATGGCGCTGAAGTGGTCAGTTACTTCCGTTGGCGACAGGCCCCATTCGCGCAGGAACAAATGCACGCGGGCCTGTTGACCCCGAACAACGCACCCGCTCCGGCATTGGCCGAAGCCCGTCAGACAGCCGATGATCTGGCACAGCTGGGTACTGTCACGCAGACTCAGGCAGATGTGGCCATTCTGTTCGACTACGCCTCGGACTGGGCATGGACAACCCAGCCACACGGGGCCGGGTTCAGCTATTTCCGGCTGGTGTTCTCGGCTTATCGCGCACTGCGGCGTGCCGGGCTATCAGTGGATATCCTGTCCTCGTCCGAAACACCTGAGGCAAGGTACAAACTGATCTTCGCCCCCGGGCTGGCCACCTTGAACGGTCGGGGCGATCAGCACCCGGGCGAGCTGACGCTCTATGGCCCCCGCAGTGGTGCCATCACGCACGACTTCCAAATCCCCGAAACGGGGCGCCCCGGCCTGACCGAACTGAACTGCGAAGTTGAACTGGTCGAAACACTGCCCCCAAACACACGCCGCGAGGTCGTTGGCGGCGGCGCGGCCCGGCACTGGATTGATCGTCTGTCCGGCAACGCCCCGGACCTGCTGACCTATGCCGACGGGACATCCGCCCTGAAGGGTGAGAACGGCATTTGGTATTTGTCCGGCTTCCCGGATGAGGTTCTTTGGGATCGGGTGATCTCCATGGCTGCGCAAGAGGTTGGGCTGAGCCTGAATCCGCTGCCTGCAGGGTTGCGGCAGCGTGAGACTGATCAGCACATTTTCCTGATCAACTACACCTCTGTCCCCGTATCGTGGAACGGGTTTGAGATTGGTGCCTGCGACGTGCTGATCTTGAAAAAGGACGCGCCCGAAGAGGCGTAGCTCTCCGGGCGCGCGGGTTTCAGTCAGGCGCGAAGCTTACTGATCGTTTTGCAGGCTGTTGGGGTCAAAAGCCCCGCCGAAGCCGCCATTGCTGGCAGGCGGCGTTTCTGGGTCCGGTTCGCCCTCCTCACCATCACCACCCAAGGTGTTCGGTGCAAACACGTTACCGAAACCAGAGTTATTGGTGCCGGTGTCTGGCTCTGCTTCCTCTTCCGTTGTTCCGGGCTGTAGATCACCGGGCTCAAACACGCCTTCAAAGCGCTGTTTGCGTTCTTCCTCAAGCTGTCTGCGCTGTTCTTCACGCTGCTTTCGCAACTCCTCGATGCGCTGCTGGGCTTCCAGTTGCTTCTGTTCTCGCACGTCGGCGATGCACTGCGCCGGGTTGTAAGCCGTCGCGGTGCCGATCAGGGTGATCGTGGCAACGGCAAAAACAACCACCAGAACTGCGGCCGTGTTGCCGGAAAAGAAGCTGGGCAGTTTGATTTTGCCCGCCAACTCCTCGACCGTGGCATTCTTGCGCGCGGCAGCAACCAGTTCCTGTCGTTTCAGCTTGGCCTCGTTCAGCAGGGCAAAGAACACGGTCAGCGCCACGATGATGAAGGCCAACGCCGAGATCGACGGCGTGATACCATACCGCACCTTTTGCGCCAGTTCGATGGTCAGCGTCGGATACTCGCCAAAAGTGAAAGTGGTGGTGTTGTAGTTCTCGAACGAGGCGAGGAACGCCAACACCGCCGCCGAGGCAATGGCCGGGCGCATGAAAGGTAACAGTATCTTACGAAACGCCTGCGCGTGGCTGGCACCCAGATCCAGCGCCGCCTCGGTCAAGGCGATATCATAACGCTGCAGCCGCGCCACCAGCACCAGCATGCAGTAGCTGGCGATAAAGGTGGACTGCCCGATCACCGTCAGGAAAATCCCGTTCGACAATACGCTGTCCGCGCCCAGTCCCAGCATCCGGTTGATCCGGTCCCAGAACACCAGGGTCGAGATACCCAGAACCACGCCCGGGATCAGGATCGGCGCGATGATGACCGTGTAATAGGTCGCGCGCAGCTTGGGCCAGATCTGCGTCAGCATCAGCGCTCCCGCCAGACCCATCGCCACCGACAAAACAACCGTCCCAGCGCCGATGATTAGTGAGTTCTTGATGCCGTTCAGGATACGCTGGTCCTGAAACAGCTCTCCGAACCACTGGAAGGTCAGGCATTCCCATGGTGTCATTCTCGGGAAAACCGAAGAGTTGAACGCCGTAACCGACATGATCACCAGCGGGCCCAGCAGGTACAGGAAGAAGATGACCAGATAGACCCAGATGCTTATGCGGAGGAAGGAATTGTTCATTTCCCGATATCCCCCATGTTCACCTTGAACAGACGCATCATCGCCAGCACGAACAGGATACAGGTCACCAGCAGTACGATGGCGTAGGCGGCCCCCTGCGGCCAGTCATTGTTGTCGTTGAACTGTTGATAGATCAGCTGCGTGAACCACAAGCTGGACGGCCCGCCCAGAATCTGCGGTGCAGCCAGCGCTCCTGCGGACAGCATGAAGACCATGGTGCAGCCCGAACTGATGCCCGGCTTGGCGTAGGGTATGACCACGCGCCAGTGAATCCTCCACCAAGGCGCACCAAGGTCGCGCGCGGCCTCGATCTGGTTTTTATCCAGGCTTTCTATAACGTTATACATCGGGAAGATCATCAGAAGGATGTAGGCATAGCCCAGACCGGCATAAAGCGCGATGTCATTGCGGATGAAGTCAAACGGCGTATCCCAGATGCCAAGCCCCATGAACAGGGTATTCAGAACACCGGTTTCGCCAAAGATGATCCGCAACGCAAAGGCCCGCAGGATCTCGTTGATCCAGTAAGGGATGATCAGCATGATCGCGAAGATGCGGATATGACTGCCTTTTGATTGGCCCAGATAGTAGGCAATTGGATAGCAGAGGATCAGATTGAAGATTGTAACGCAGACCGCTGCAAGCAATGTGCGGAAAAAGACCCTCAGGTCGACCGCGTTATAGTCCTGACTGCCGCCTTCCGGGCCGTAGATCAGGTACTTGTAGTTCTCCAGCGTATAGACGTCCTTTGGCCCGCCAATTTCTGGCGGCGGCAAGTTCGGGCGGAATGAGAAGTCCAACATCGACAATTGCGGCAGGATGATCAGACCGACAGTCCAGAAAAGAACCAGACCCAATATGGCCAGACCCATTCCGGTACCATTGCGATTGAAAAACTCTTTCAGAAAGCGGGGCATGTGTTCGTCCCCCTATTCCGCGGCCAGCTCACCCGCCGGAACCAGAACCGCGTTATGGGTTTCGTATTCCAGCGTGATGTTCTGTCCTGTGTGATCCTTAAAGGACTGACCATGGTTCGGGATCGATACCTTGATCTCCTTGCCGCCTTCGCCTTCGGTGAAAATGTTGAAGACGTTGCCTTCAAACTCTTCATGGTTCACCCGTGCAGTAACAAAGTGATCGCCGATAGCGCCGTCGGGCGCGATGGCAAGGGCTTCGGGGCGAATGAACAGCATGGCATCGTCGCCTTCTTTCATCTTGCCCTGATTGGCCGTTGAAATCCGCGCGACCAGATCGCCCGAGCGGTTCGTCCGGATCAGTGCCTCGCTCCCCATGACCTGCTTGATTTTGCCGCGGAATACGTTGTTTTCACCCACGAACGAGGCCGCAAATGCGGTATTGGGGTCGTTGTAAATGGTTTTGCCATCCGCAATCTGGTCGATCACCCCGGCCCGCATGACGGCGATGTTGTCCGACATGGTCAGCGCCTCGCCCTGATCGTGGGTGATATAGATGAAGGTGATGCCGACACGCTGCTGAATTTCGCGCAATTCTGTGCGCATGTGCTGGCGCAGTTTAAGATCCAAAGCGGAGAGCGGTTCGTCCAGCAACAGCACATCCGGCTCGGCACACAAGGCGCGGGCAATCGCAACACGCTGGCGCTGACCACCGGACAATTCGCTGGGCAGCTTATCGCCTTGCCCGGGCAGAGCGATCATATCCAGCAACTCGTCAGCACGCTTGCGGCGTTCGGTGGCGCTGGCGCCTTTGATCTCCATGGAAAAGGTGATGTTTTCCCATACTTTCATCAGCGGGAACAACGCCAGGTTCTGAAAGATCAGGGCAGTCGGACGCTTGTTCGGGCCGATACCCTGCATGTCATTGCCGCCGATCAGAACCCGGCCCTCGCTTGGGTCCAGAAAGCCCGAGACCGCGCGCAGGATGGTCGTCTTACCGCAGCCCGAGGGGCCAAGGAACGAAAAGAAGTCACCCCCGTTGATGTTCACATTGGCGTCCCGCACGGCGACAAAGTCACCGAAACGGATCCACAGGTTTTCAAGATCTACACCGACCCCTGCACTCATTGTTGGTATCTCCGTCAGGTACGGTTGCAGACCGCACCATAATAGTATCCGTCACACCGAACGGCGCGCGGGTGAATGGCCCCCCGCACATTGGCGGAGGGCGGCGTTACACAGCAATCAGGCGCTTTTGAACTTGTTGACGAACTCGGTGCGGGTTTCCGCATACCACGGCGCCTCGGCTGGCCACGGGTTGAGGTTGGCCAGCGAGTCACCCGGATAGGCCTCGGCAAAGTTCTTCTTGTAGGTGTCGCCCGAGTATTGGTCAGCACCTAGAACCGGCGAGTTGTAACCGTGGCTGTCAATCGCCACACCGGCTGGTTTCGCCTGATAGGCGAAGTCAATGAAGGCATAAACCTGATCGATATTGGCCGCGCCTGTCGGCATGGACATACCATCAACCCATGCCATCGCACCTTCGATCGGGGCTTGATAGTGCACCGGCTCACCCGCCGATTTCAGCGCCAACGGCGGGCCGTCCCAAGTCTGACCGACAACTACGCCTTCGTTCAACAGGCCATTTTTCTGGGTGTCCGCGTCGTTCCAGATCAACTTGATTCGGTTCTTGCGTTCGATGCACCAGTCGGTGATCTGACCCCAGACCTTGCGCATGGTCTCTTCGTCGCCGTAGGCGGCCCAGACCGAGCCCGGCTCCATCTCACCCGCGCGTTCCATGTAAAGACCCGCACCCAGCATCATCGAATGCGCGCGGCCCATGGTCTTGCCTGCGTTTTCTTCCGACCAGACATCACCATAAGACGGCGCGTCGCCTTCCGGCAGCCACAGGTCAGTACGGTAGGCGATGCCTTCGGTGCCCCAGATATGCGGCAGCCAGTGGACGCCGCTGTCACCAAAGTTCCATGCATCCGTACCAATCGAGGCCATCGCCGGGTTCACCAGATCGATCGGCACCTTGCTCATGTCGAAGGGTTGCAGCAGTTCCAGCGGCTCCCACTGCAGCGAGCGGTTGTTGGTCGGCGACACGATGTCAAAACCCTGACCCTTGGTCGCTTTCATCTTGTTGATGATTTCTTCGTTTGACCCGATACCGGTGTAGTTCACCTTGATCCCGGTCAGGGTCTCAAACTCCTGAATGAAGCTGGGCGGCAGGTAATCCGACCACATCAGAATGTTTATCTCACCCGAGGACGCCAGCGCGCTTTTGCTGTACAGCGGTGCCGCCAGCGCAGCAGCACCTGCGCCTTTCAGGACAGAGCGTCTGGAAAGCGTTTTCCGTTCAGCCATTTTCGTTTCTCCCGTTGTTGGACTTTGTATTCTTTTTGTTATGTAAGTGCAGGCTAGACCTTTGATGCAGAGCTGTCAGTCCAAAAGTGACAGTTACCAGTTTTCTTAAGTCCAGTTTGCATTCACGCCCGTCAGAACCAGGATCAGGTCACGGCTCTGTCCAGACTGAGACACCATAGGGCGGGATTTCAGAAGTACCAACCAGATATTGACGATCCTCGGAACCGGGCAAGACCTGCGCAGTTGCACTGAAGTTGAAGGCAAACCACAGCTCACCCCGACGCGTGATGCGCACATCCCGGTAGTTTTCTGTCACGGGGATGTCTGCCCATCTCAGAGCCTCGGCCAGAACAGCCTGCAACAACGGTCCGTGCGGGATCATCGCCAGGTACATCGACCGATCCGACTGCACAATCGCCGGGCTGCCGTCGCGGTAAACGCTTGAAAAACGGGCTGTTACCTTATTCGCGGTTTCGATGATTTCGCGCCAGCCAGTGAACTCATGCTGCGTGCCGTCCTTCAGGCGCACCGATTCGCGGGCCAGATCCGGCAGTGATTCGACTCTCAGAATCCGGACGCCAGCCAGATCGGCCAACTCTCCGGGGGCAAGGTTCTGCGGCGTGTGCATGTCATCCGTCTTGCTGCCGGCACGGGCGCCGATCAACAGTTTAGCCAAACTGTCCCGCAGCCGTTTCGCCAGGTCTGGCGAGACGATCATGCTTTGCGGTAGCACGATCAACGCATAGCCCGTCAGATCGTCTTCAGGACCAACAAAATCCAGATCAACCCCTTGGGCGCGCAGCCCGGCATACCATTCACGAACGATCTGAGCATTCGGGAACGCGTCATCATGGGGCAGAATATCTGCTGCCCAGATGGACGCGTAGTCCAGCAAGATGGCCACCGGTGCCCGTTGGCGCGTGGTCGATGGTAGTGCATCACGCTCCTGAACCACCTGCGCCAGTTCCAGAGCGGCCTGATCCAGGCTTCCGTCCGAGCGCAGCAGTGCCGTATGAAACTGTTCTTGCGCTAATCTGGCCTGTCGCCAGCGGAAGAACATCACAGCCTGCGCGCCATGCGCGTAGGCCGCCCATGTCCACAAGCGAACCATGCCTTCGGCGGGGGAAGGGTTCTTTTCGGCCCAGTCCACCGGACCGGGTTGCTGTTCCAGTACCCACATGCGCCCTTTGCCCTGTGATCGGTAGAGGTCACAGTGAAACCCCTGATAGTCCGGCGCACCGGTGCGCAGGTTTCGACGCTTATCCTCATCTGACAGGGTCGACCCCAGCAGATTGCCCAGCGGATAGCTGTCGAAGCCGACGATATCCAGATCAGCAGCCACAGCGTGGTGGTCAAACTCAAAGCTGCCAGCCATGAAGTTATGGGTGATATCCCGGCCCGGAGAGTACTGCCGGAGGATGTCCACCTGTGCGCGGTTGAACAATCGCACCCGGTCCGAGGAGTAGCGCGCGAAATCCAGCGCGTGTGTCGGGTTGGGGCTCGCCACCAGGCCGTTGGGCAACTCAATCTGGTCAAAGCTGGAATAAACAGAGGCCCAGAACACGGTGCCCCATATCCGGTTCAGGTTTTCAATGGTGCCGTAACGCTCCGCCAGCCAACGCCGGAACCCGTCGCGGGCCGCGTCCGAGTAGCTGAGTACCGTGTCGTGGTCATTATATTCATTGTCTATCTGCCAAGCGCAGACATGAGGGTTTTCACCATAACGGCGCGCATACTCGGTGGCGATCCGGCAGGACTCGGCCAGATAAACATTACTCGAGAAGCAATAATGCCTACGGGACCCGAATCCTCTAACCCGCCCATCCGGGCCAACCGGCAAAATTTCCGGATACTCATCAATCAGCCATTTCGGCGGCGCAGCCGTCGGCGTGGACATCATCACGCGAAGACCGGCGCCCCCGAGAACTTCAATCACCTCATCCAGCCAGTCCCATTGGAACTGGCCGCGCTCGGGTTCGATCAAACCCCAGGTGAATTCGGCAATGCGCACCCAGTCGAGGCCCATCTCGACCATCAGCCTTGCATCCTCGTGCCAAAGCGACCGATCCCATTGCTCGGGGTAATAGCAAACCCCCAGTTCCAGTTTGCTCATCGGTCTTCCCTTGCCGTGCGGCGTTCGATCCATTTCAGGAAGCTGGCGCAACCCAAGGTGATCACCACGTAAAGGATGGCCGCGGTGTTGAACGGTGCAAAGGGCAGGAAACTGGCCGCCTGAAACTCGCGCATCCGTTGGGTCATGTCGCGGACCGAGAGGATCGACAGCAACGAGGTATCTTTGATCATTGCAATGAATTCATTGCCCAAGGGCGGCGTCACAATGCGCAGCGCCTGCGGTAGGATGATCAGTCGCGCGGTTTGCCAGCGCGACAAGCCGAGCGAGCCGCCCGCCTCAATCTGCCCGCGGGGGATGGCTTCTATGCCGGACCGGAAAATCTCGGCCATGTAAGCGGAGTAGCCCACGGAAATCGCAATGATCCCGCGCGTCATGTTGGTCATGTCGATGCCGCCACCAGTGGCATCCTTTACGGCCCCAGCCAAAGGCAGGCCGATATAGAGTATGATCACCAGCATCGGAATGCCGCGGATCGTATCGACGAAAAACTCGGCCCCCACCGCCAGCGGGTGCATCTTGTGCTGGGCTCCGCCAACGGTCAGGGTCAACAGCAAAAAACCAAAGACTGCAAAGGCCAGCGCCGGATTTCGGTATTTGTCGGGCAGGAAACTGGTCTGCCAGATCACCGGATACCCTTTGGTGTTTGTTCCGACGGGGACAAAAGCGCCGGATACGCTGTCCACGGTTTCGATCTGCTCCAGCGCAGCGGTCGCGTCGGGTGCACTGCGAATACGGTATTGCTGGTTCTCGCCCTCCTGAAACTCACCAAAGCGGATCATGTCCGCCTGAGCTTGCGGGGTACCGCGCACGATGGCGATACGGGCATCCAGCGTACCGATGAGTTCGTATTTCACTTGTGGCTGCATGAAGAAAAACGCGGAAATCGCCAGCAGGGCCAGGCTGATGCAGCCATAAGTGACGGTCGTGCGGGCCTTGGGTTTGAACGATTGCAGCCCAACCCAGATCAGGCCCAGAATAGCGGCGAAGATGTAGGCGAAGATGGCTGCGCGGAACGTGATCGCCACACCGGTAGCGAATTGCCAATGCGCCATGAACATCAGGTAGAACAGCACCGCGCCGGTCAGGATTTCAAACCCCAGTTGCACATAACCCCGCAACCCGTCGGGCAGGTAGGAATTCAAAAGGATTGCGGCAATAACAATTGCGTAGATCACCAGCATGATCTGCAGACCGGCCTGAACCTTGTCGACCACCTTTGGAAACAGCACCCAGGTTTGCGAAGACCTGTCGATCAGAGTCGATGTGTTCTCGCTGAGCGCGTGAAAGAAGACGGACTCGGCAAACGGCATCAGCACTTGCGGTGCGGCAAACCCCAGAATTGCCAACGCCATAGCTGCTGGCAACGCGGCCAGCGCCGTGAAACGCAACCATCCCGGCGCCTCCGGAAACCGAGCGTTGCGAGCGCAGAGATAGCCCAGAACAGTCACCGCCAGAATGACCAGAAACCCGACGAAAATCGGCCCGGCATCATTGCCAATCCCCAAAATTGCAACCAGCGACCGCAGGTATTTCGAGGAGGTGGCAAACAAATAGATGATGAACGGGGCAGCGGCGAGCAACACAAGGTTGCTCGGGCGGACCGAGCTTAAGCGCGACATGGGACCTCTCTGCTGATATGCGGCCCAGCCACCGGTGGTACCGGGCCGTTACGGGCCAGACCGGGTTATTCGGTGCCCCAGTATTTTCCGATTAACGCATCCAAAGTACCGTCGGTCTTGATCGCCGCCAGTCCTTCGTTGATGGCCTCAACCGTTGCGTCACCTTCCTGGAACACGATACCCAGCGGATCGGATTTCAGGCCGGTGATACCCACAGTCAATTCACCCGCGAACTCTTGTTCGTACGCTGCGGCCGAGGTGCCGTCGATGATGACGCCCTGCACATCCGCATTCTGCAACGCCAGAATCGCGGCCGAGAAGTTATCATAAAGGCTGACATTCTCGCGCCCCACCAGTTCCTCGGCCAGCTGCGCGTTGGTGGTGCCGGTCTGCGCTGCCAGTTTCTGACCACCGGCCTTGAAGTCGTCCAATGTCATGTCGCCATTGTCGACCTGCAACAGAATGGCCTGGCTAACCACGATGTAGGGCTCCGAGAAATCCATCGACTCTTCGCGTTCCGGCGTGATCGAAACGCCCGAGATCACCAGATCAAACTCCCCCTGCTGAAGCGCAGCAAAGATACCGTCCCAGGCAGTGTTGACGAAGTTCGGAACGCAATTCACTTTCTCGCAGATCGCATTCATCACATCCACGTCAAACCCTACGATCTCACCAGTCGATTCATCGACGGTTTCCATCGGCGGATAGGTGGCATCGGTGCCGATTTTCAGTACACGCCCCTCCAGATCGGCGGCGAAGACCGCCGGGGCGGCCATCGCGGTCAAAGCGGCTGCGGCCAGTAGTTTCTTGAACATCTTCATTACTCCTTCTGTTGGTCTATTTGACAGACGCCGTTTTCGGCGCGGGGGTGTCAGGCTGCCGCTTGATAAGTGTGGCCCTGATCTTTTTCTGGGTTTCGGACGGGTCAGCCCCGTCCAAAGCTCTCAACATGTACTCGCCCAGCAAGCGGCTCGTTTCTTCGATCGGCACATAATAGGTGCTGGGCGGCGGTACGAAATAGCGGCTAAGCTGCAGATCGTCGGTCGAAATCACCACCAGGTCCCGGCCAACCCGAATCCCGGCGGCATGGGCGGCAGACAACACGCCCAGCGTCATCGCTTCGTTGGCGCAGATACAGGCTGTGGGGCGGTTGGACAGCCGCATCAGCGCGTCAAAACTGCGCTGCCCGGTGCGCGCCGTGGTGGGTCCGTTGAAGACCAGGGCCTTGTCCGGCGCGATCCCGCCGTTGGTCAGGGCCTGTTCATATCCGGCTTGGCGTTGACTCGCATAGATCAGCTCGGCCGGAGGGTTGACCAACGCAATACGCCGGTGACCGAGCTGTACCAGCCGCGTAGTGGCATCGAAGGCAGCGACCTGACTGTCGAAATCGACATAGGCATGGGGTGTTTTGCTGTCACTCATCCCCATGGTCACAAAGGGAAACGCGTTTTGTTGCAGATACGCGATGCGTGGATCACCGCGCAACGTACCTGAGAATATGACCCCATCAGCCAGCCCATCCTGAACGATCCGCGCCAGAACTGTCATCGCGTCCGGGATATCCGCAACGTTGAACACGCTCATTTCATAACGCGATCCCTGTAAAGCCGAAGAGATACCGGCCAGAACGCGGGTGAACTCCACCCCTTCCCATTCCTCTGCCGCGTCCGGCGACACGCTGACCAAAACGGCAACGCGGTAAGATTTGTTGGTGCGCAGTTTTAACCCGTCCATGTTGACGCGATAGCCAAGCCGGGTGGCGGCGAGCTCAATCTCCTGCCGTGTTTTTTCCCGGACCGACGCTGCCCCGCGCAGCGCGTTCGAGACGGTGCCTACGGAATATCCCGTTTCTTTCGCGATGGACTTGATCGTCGCGCGCGCCACTACCCGACCTCCGCTGCAAGCTGTCGCATCAGGAAGGTTCGCCCCGTTCGCAAGGTTTCCGCGTGGTTTAGCGTTTCGTCATGTTCAACGAACAAATCAGAGCACGGGCTGCTTGCGAGAATGCGCAGCACACGGGGCCAATCCACCACGCCCTGCCCCGGATTGCGCCAACGCTCGTCCCCCTGACCTGCCGACGGTTCTGCATCCTTGGCATGGACCGAAACAATCCGGTCGGAATAACGCTGCAACAGTATTGCCGGATCTTGCTGCGAAACCGCCAGCCACCCGATATCGGGCTGCCAGTAAAGGTTTTCATGCGACAAAATAAGGTCCAGAGGCGTTTCCCCGGGGCGTCCGGTCAGGTCAAAATCGTGATTATGGTAAGCGAGGCACGCCCCATGCGCCACCAGCCGGGTAGCCCAAGCCGCCAACCGGCCCGACACGTCCATCCATCCCTCGGACGTGTCGGGCCGCGCCTCGGGTGACAGCCAAGGCATGACAGCCACCTGGCATTTCAATAGGCTCAACAGATCGAGAATCTCGTCAAACCGCGTTTCAAACTCTTCCCAGTCGAAATGGGCCGAGCGCACGGTTAAACCAGAACGTACGACCTGCCGCACCATGTCCCGAGGGGCCAGATCATGAAACCCGATCGTTTCGATATCTGTGAACCCGCAGGCACCAACCAGGTTAAGCTGGGACGCCAGATCCCCAACCTGCCGGACAGTATATAGTTGCGCTGCTATACGCATTTCCCGGGCTTATCCTGAATTGAAACGTTTCAATTAGGTTGAAACAGCTGGACCACACTTGTCAAGACAAGGGTTCAGCGGTGCATTCTTCGCCTGAGCCAGATGATTTTTCGCAATGATGTTTACCTTATCTGACGGGGATAACGATTCAGGTATTGTTAGCGCTACCATTTTTTGATATCGCCGACTTCATGAAACAGAACCAGAATGCCAAATAAACGGGCCGCAGCAGTGAATGCCCCACGTGAAACTGGAATGCCGGAGGTCAAGCTGATAGGTGGCACCCCTACCGGTCCCGCCCAACAGGTACTGATCATGCAAAACACCCGCGCTGATTTCCCCAAGGACTTCCTCTTTGGCTTTGCGACCTCTGGCGGTCACAAAAAATCCGAGCCGCAAGCCCTTGACCCTGTGCTTAAGGCCGGATTTGACTGCTATCGCTTTTCGATCATTTGGGCACATGTTCTGCCCGACGGCCAAGGATCGGTGAAACAGGCTGGGTTGGACGACTACGATCGCCTGATCGATACCCTGCTGGAACACGGCATTCGGCCCTGTGCGACGTTGTGCGGCAAGGAACTTCCTTTGGCACTGGCCGATCTGGGGGGCTGGCGAAACCGCGATAGTACGGGCTGGCTTGCCGACTATACCGAGACCATCATGAGCCGAATCGGTGATCGCATGTTCAGTGTTGCGCCAATAGATGCGCCTGCGTTTCTTGGCGATCTGTACCTTGATGCCACGGGCTCGTGCGACGCCCGCACCGCCGCGCGCAGGATGCATCACATGCTGCTGGCGCATGGCCGCTCAATTGAGGCAATGCGCGGGCTGGGCATGACCAATCTGGGAGTGGAAATCCCCCTAGCCTCGACCAAAAACCGTTGTCAAACCTTCGACCTGTTAAGCGGCATCTTCAACAACGCCTACCCAAAAAGTACGTTGACGGATTTGGAGCAGTACCTGCCGGAGGGCTGGCAAAGCGATTTCGACACTATCAGCACCCCCGTCGATTGGTGCGGGCTGAATTGCGACGCCTACGGGCAGATCGACCCCTTGGCCCTGACCCGGATCCAGAAAAAATACACGAAAGACCTGCCCATCTATCTCATCGAAACGGGCAGTTCGGAACGCCAACAGGGTTCTTCCGGGATTTTCCAGCATCTACAAATCGTGCAGAACGCTCTGGAGCAAAGCCTGCCGGTAAAAGGCTGTTTCTTCCGCACAACGGCGACAGACGTGCATACTCTGCGGCCAACGTTGGAAGGCGGCGCGGTGTCGCTGCCTCTCGCGCAGCCCACCGGTGTCATGCATGAACACTGGAACCTGGTCGCCGATATTGGCGGCACCAATACGCGACTGGGCGTGATCTCGGACGGCAAGCTGACCGACCTCCGCAAGTACCCCACAGGTGCCCTGCCCGAATTGCTCGAGGCGTTTCACAGCCTGCGCGACGAGATCGGCACAGATCCGCGCGCCGTCGTCGCCGCAGGGGCCGGGCCGGTGAAGGACGGAACCATCCGCCTGACCAACGCAAACCTCGATCTGTCCGAGAGTGATATCGGCAGGGCCACCGGCGCGCAGCATACCTTTGTGATCAATGATTTCACTGCTGCCGCATGGTCCGTTGCCGAAGTCACCGGCGACGATGTCGAAGTTCTGCAAGGGGCTACGACACCGCCCCCAGGCACAAGGCTGGTGGTTGGGTCAGGCACCGGACTCGGCGTCGGAGCCCTGCTTTTTTCGGAAGGGCGTTACCACACAGCATCGGGAGAAGGAGGCCATATCGGCCTGTCGCCCCGCCACGTCGATGAGGTCGAGATTTTCCGCGCGGCCCGCCAGATCGCTCCGGATTGCTTCTTTGACGATACTCTGGTGTTAGAGGCCGAAATGTTCCTTAGCGGCACCGGTCTGCCGATCCTGTACCAAGCCGCTGGCATGGCAGCCGGTCAGGCCGATACACCAGTGCGCAGCGCCAGAGACATTCTGGATGACGCCCGCGCGCAAACAGACCCGATCGCGGTGAGAACCGCCGATATGTTCACTGCTCACTTGGGCGCGGTCATGGGCGATTTGGCCGTCGTGCTCATGCCCACCGGTGGCATTTTCCTTGTCGGCGGCGTTGCCAAAAAAAACCGCTGGCTGTTCCAACAAGCATTCCGCGACGCGTTCAACGCGGGTGGCCGGTTCAGCGATCTGCGGCGCACATTCAACCTCTATGTGTCAGAACAGGACGAATTTGGCATTGTTGGCGCTAACAATTTCTGCAAAAGTGCGCTCGCGCGGTAGACTGACCGCCCGATCCCATGAATTAGAAAGGACCCGGCATGATCTTGTGCTGCGGTGAAGCCCTGATCGACATGATCCCCACGTTGACCGCTTCGGGTGATGAGGGGTTTGTGCCCCATTCGGGCGGTGCCGTTTTCAATACGGCTGTTGCATTGGGACGACTGGGGGCACCAGCCGGGCTGCTGACAGGCTTGTCTTCGGATATGTTCGGGCAACAGCTCGCCTCGGCCCTGCAGGCCAGCCATGTGGACGACAACCATGTGATCCGCTCGGACCGCCCAACGACGTTGGCCTTTGTGCAGTTGAAAGACGGGCACGCAACCTACAGCTTCATGGATGAAAACTCGGCCGGGCGGATGCTTTTGCCCGAGGACATGCCAAACCAGTTACCAGCGGTATCCGCACTGTACTTCGGCGGGATCAGCCTGGCCTGCGAACCCTGCGCGGATGCTTATGCCGCGCTTTTGGACAAACACGGGGCGGATCGGGCGGTGATGATTGATCCGAATATCCGTCCGGACTTCATCAAGGACCAGACCCGTTATCGCACCCGGCTCAACCGGATGATCGCGCAGGCGGATATCGTGAAGGTCTCGGATGAGGATCTGGACTGGATCGTCCCTGGCCCCGAAAGCATCGCCGAGAAAGTGCCTCTGCTGCTGCAGGCAGGACCGGCCGTTGTGATTGTCACCCGGGGCAGCGACGGCGCGTCTGGCTATCTGGCGGATGGATCCGAAATCTCGGTCCCCGTTCCACCGGTCGAGGTGGTGGACACGGTCGGTGCAGGCGACACATTCAACGCTGGCGTTCTGGCTGAACTCGAACGTGCGGGCCACCTAAACAAACTCGCCCTACACGCCCTAACTCCCGACCAACTGCGTGCAGCCCTCTTAAAGGGTGCGAAAGTCGCCGCCGTCACCGTATCCCGCCCCGGGGCAAATCCGCCTTGGGTGCACGAGCTTTGACCCTTGTGAGACCGACATGAAACGATCCGACATCAATGCCATCAAGACCGAGGCCGAGGCCTTTATACGCTCATTCGGTGCGGTTCTACCGCCCTTTGCCAACTGGCCTCCGGAACAGATGCGCAGCGACAAGGCCGCCGGCATTCGCGAGCGCGGGTTGGGTTGGGATATTACCGATTACGGGCAGGGCCGCTTTGACGAACTTGGCCTGTTCCTATTCACTCTGCGCAACGGCGTAGTGGGCGATCTGAATAACGGCCGGGGGATGCTCTATGCGGAAAAACTGTTGGTCTCACGCGACAAACAGCTGTCGCCGATGCACCGCCACATCATCAAGGCCGAGGATATCATCAACCGGGGCGGCGGCGATCTGGTGATGGAAATCTATGCCTCGGACGCCGAAGGCGGCATTGACCGCGATAACCCCGTTATCGTGCCCAGCGATGGCTGCCCGGTCACGATCAAACCCGGCGAGCTGCTACGCCTGAAACCTGGCGAAAGCGTCACCCTTATGCCTGGCATCTGGCACGCGTTCTGGGCCGAAAAGGGCGATTGCCTGATCGGAGAGGTCTCGACCGTCAATGACGACCGCACCGATAACGTGTTCGAAGATCCGATCCCGCGGTTCGCCACCATCGAAGAAGACGCCGCGCCCGATTTCCTTCTGGTCGCGGACTACTATTCCTGAAAAAAGATAAGTCCCTTTTCCTAAACCGGAAAAGCGCATTAACATGGTCCTTGAAGCCGGGGTTGAGGGTGTTAGCCTCAACCCGCGCGCACCCATTGCAAGAGGACCGGTCCCATGGTCACGAAAGCCGAGCTTGAAGCCCAGGTCGCCGATCTGCGCCGCCAATTGGACGAGCAAAAGGCGGCCAGCCAACAGGCACCTGAACCAGAGCCGCATGACACAGTGGCCGACAGAATTGCTGAAAACTTCGACAACTGGTCCGGTCAGTTGGAAGAAGCCCTGACCGAATTGGAAGACTTGCCGCAAAAACGACCGATCCTGTTTGCGCTTGGTATTTTCACGCTTGGCTATTTGCTAGGCCGGTCCCGGTAGGAGCCAGATCATGAGCCGCATTTCCCGCAATATCTCGATCATTCTGCGCGCCGAACGGCTGATCGCGCAACGCCATGTGGCGGTGGCCGCACGTCGCACCGGTTTCTATGCCGCAGCGGGGCTGGCCGTAGGGCTGGCGGTCATCATGCTGAATGTGGCCGGGTTTTTCTGGCTGTCTGCAATCCTGTCAAAACCGCTGGCGGCCCTGATTATGGCCGGGGCCAACCTGCTGCTGGCGCTGATCCTTGCGCTGGTGGCCAATACGCAGAACGCGCAGGCCGATACAACGGCGGCGGTGGAGCTGCGCGACATGGCCTTGCAGGACATCGAGACCGAGATCAAAGACACCCTGTCCGAGGCGCGCGGCACCGTAGCAGGCCTCAGGCGCGACCCGCTGGGCGCGCTGACGCCCGATGTCATCAGCACGATCCTGGGGATGTTGGTCAGATACGCCCGGCGGCGAAAAAACAAGCCGGACCAATAGAGCGTTTACATCATTCGCGCTGCGGCGCGGGCAATCACCATCTCTTCGTTCGTTGGGATCGTAAGGATTCGAACACGGCTGAAGTCAGTCGAAAGAACCGTGCCGCCATCGGCGTTTCTGTTGGGATCCATCTCGATCCCGATCCAGCGCATTCCCTCGCAAACCCTTTGTCGGATCTGAGCCGCGTTCTCGCCTATCCCGCCTGTAAAAACCAAGGCATCCAGCCCTTCCAGCGCGGCGGACAACGCCCCAAGTTCACGGCGTATACGGAAAACGTAGTAGTCGATCGCGCGACGCGCTTCGGGCGTTTCCGCAGCCAAAAGAGTGCGCATATCGGACGACATTCCCGACAGGCCAAGCAGGCCAGACTTGCGATAGAGCATTTCGGCGATTTCATCTGCACTCATGCCCTCCTGCTGCATCATGTAAAGCACGACACCTGGGTCCAGCTGTCCGCTGCGGGTGCCCATCGGCAATCCGTCCAGCGCAGAAAAGCCCATGGTCGAGGCAAGCGCCCGTCCACCAGAGACCGCGCACATAGATGCCCCGTTTCCCAGATGGGCGATAACCACGCGGCCGTCATACAGGCTCGGGGCAATTTCCTTCAGTTTCTGCGTGATGTAATCATAGCTCAGGCCATGAAACCCGTAACGGCGCACACCCTTGTCATAATAGCTTTGCGGCAACGCGAAAGTGTCGTTGACCCACGGGTGTGTCCGGTGAAAGGCAGTGTCGAAACAGGCAACCTGAACCGTGTCGGGAAAGGCGGCGCTGGCCGCCTGAATTCCGGCAAGGCTATAGGGTTGGTGCAGCGGGGCAAAAGGAACAAACTCGGCCAGTGTTTCAACAACTTTTTCGTCGATCCGCACGGGCTCGGAATAAACGGTTCCACCATGAACGACCCGGTGACCAATAGCGCGGATGTGAATGTCCGGAAGATACTCCTGTGCCATATCCAGAAAGGCCTGAATGGCACCATCATGCCCTTTGGCGTCGGTAAGCGGCTGGTCGACTGACCGCCCTCCGGAGGATTCCGCCAACAGTCGAGGAGCATCCCCCAAGCGTTCAATCTGGCCATGCCACCGCATTCTGGGACGGTTGCCCTCGCCCAGTTCATACAGCCCAAATTTCAACGAAGAAGATCCGGCGTTCAACGCCAGGACATGGTCAGCCATGGATTTTACCTTTGTTCGCCCGTGCATGCAGCGCAGCAACAGCGCAAGAAGCCAGCCGCGACGCGTCATCATCCGCCCGTGATGTCAAAATGATTGGCACAGCGGCACCAACAACGATCCCCGCCGCCTCAGCGTGCGAGATATAGGTCAGCTGTTTCGCCACCATATTCCCCGCCTCGATATTCGGAGCCACCAGAATATCCGCGGCTCCGGCGACCTCGGAGGTAATGCCCTTGGTGCGCGCCGCGTTCAGATCAATCGCGTTGTCCATCGCCAGAGGGCCATCGACCAGACCGCCTGTGATCTGCCCGCGCTCGGCCATTTTCGACAGCAGCGCAGCATCCACAGACGAGGGCATATGCGGGTTGATCGTCTCAACCGCCGACAAAACGCCAACCTTCGGCGTTTCGATCCCGATGGAATGCGCCAAGTGGATAGCGTTCTGTACGATATCGGCCTTGGTTTCCAGGTCGGGGGCGATGTTGACTGCCGCATCCGTCACCATAATAGGCCGTGACATGCCAGGCACATCCATTACGAACACATGTGACAGGCGCCGCCCTGTCCGCAGCCCCCTGTCCCGACGCAACACCGCGCGCAGCAGCACATCCGTATGCAAATGCCCCTTCATCAAGGTCTGCGCCTTGCCTTCGACCACAAGGTCAACCGCGCGATGGGCAGCGATTTCATGGCTGTTGGCCTCGATGATTTCGATCCCCGACAGACTGGCACCCAGTTCGGCCGCAGCAGCGGCGATCTTGTCCGGGTCACCCAACAGGATCGGCGTGATGATGCCCTTGGCCTTGCCCAGCAGCGCACCCCCCAGCGAGTTCGGCTCTTCCGGGGCAACCACTGCGGTGGGCATCGGGTCCATCGGCGCGGCCTGTGCGATCAGCGCGTCGAAGTGACGGTGGCGCTGAACGATCAGGCCGGGCACCTCCACCGAGTCGAAGGTCATGTGCTTGGCTGGCGGCGTCACCTGAACCTCGCCGCTGAGAACCAGAGCATTATCGCCGACGCGGCGCACTTCGGTGGCACACAGCAAATCACCATCCTCGCGCTTTTCAGTCACGGTGACAAAAGCGGTAACTTCGTCGCCGGCTATAACAGGCAGGTGGAAAGACAGGTTCGCCCACCGAGTCTGCGTTCCCGCGCCGGGCAGGATGTTACCCAGAACCGCCGCGATCAGACCAGCCGGCCACAGGGCCGGGGCAACTGCCTCGGGGCGGCCGTCGCCATCGCCGTCGTAGCCCGCCAAATGCAGCGGGTTGTGATCGCCCGATGCCGAAGCAAAAGCGTAAAGGTCGTCGATCGTACATAGGCGCGTCACCTGCGCTTCGTCGCCTACTTCCACCTGCGCGTAAGTGCGGTTTTCTTCTATCTTCATTGCTGTTTGGCCTTGTTCACTGCAGCAGCCTTGCGCGCCCGGGATTTGGGGGCAGGCTTGGTCGTGGCATCGGATTTCTTTTCAACCTCAGCAAGATCGAGTGTCTCGTACAGCGCCTGCGCCATCCCTACAAGTTCGGGCGACGGGTCCGGGATATCGCCCAGAACACGCTTGATCAGATCCACAGCCTGTTTTCTTTCAGACGCACGCGGCAGCAGATCGGGCAACGAGCCCATCGCGCCCTGTTCGTCAATAGTCACGATCACGCTCTGTTCGTGCAACATCCGCTGACGTTGTTCGACAGTCAGATTCTTGAAGGGTGCTTCATTCCTGAACACATGTGCCCATCGGTGCAGAATCTCGGCCCGGAAGCTCTGATTGCTGGCACCCAGCAGGATCAGCAGGCGGATCACAGCCTCGGGCAGGCCGCCCTGTTTCATATGCGCCAGCGCAGCCTCGACCTGCGGCAACGAGCGGAGGGATTCAGGGTCTGGCAAGGTGCGGTGCGCCGCGTATTTCTTACCGAACCAGGTCGCCAGTGGCCCACCCCAGAGCGTAAAGAACGCGGCCTCATACCACGCATCGCGCAGGTCCCGGTTCAGATCCATGGCCTGTTCGATCCAATCGGCGGTCAGTTTCTCAAGCTCAAGGAAAGGATTGTCCGGCGCGGCAGGTTCGCGCTGCTCGCGCACTGTATCGGCCAGATGCTCCACGCCCTTCATTACAGGGTTCGCAGAGGACATGGCAGCCCGCTGCACGCGCAGGGGGTGCAGATCGCGCAAGGCCTTCGCGCCCATCGGTGTGGACAGGGACCGAACAACCGGACGCCCGAAGGTTTCATAGACATTGGCCTGCACCTCGGACATATGCGCCACGGCGGCAAAGCTGGCTTCGTCCTCCTGCCCATCGTCCAGCGCGGCCACATCTTCCAGGGTACGGTCATGGAACCGAACCTCAAACCGTTTGTCCTGACCTTCTCCTTCTATGTTCTCGATCACCATCTCATAGAGACCTGGCGCCATCGCTTCGACCGTTTCCAGAGTCGAGGCCAGCTCGGTATGCTCCTTGCGCGCCACTTTGGACGAAACAAAAATGCCCAGATGGCCGACCTCGTCATGCAGCATGTAGATGATCCGCTGCCCGCGCAGACGAATTTCCTCTTCGTCGGCATAAGTGGCGGCAATCCAGTTCAGCGCCTGCTGCGGTGGAGTGATGTTATCGCCCTGGCTGGCGAAGACAAAGATCGGGCCCTTTATCTCCTTGATGTCCACCGGAACACCTGGCTCCAACTGCGCGGTGTTCTTGACCAACCGGTTTCCGACAAACAGCTGCTCGACAATCCAGTGGATTTCTGCCTCGTTCAGGATGAAATAGCCACCCCACCAGCGTTCAAAGTCGATGAAGCGTTTCCAGCCCGCTTCGGGGTCGCGATAGAGGTCGAAATACTTGCCAAAATAGTTCCGGCTGGGGTTCAACTGTTCGAAGTTCATCACAAGATTAGCACCGTCGAACGTGCCCGCACCCAGGTCGGACCACAGCATCGGTTGCCACGTGCCCCCCAGAACGCCAGCGTTGTAGCGCATGGGGTTCTCGCCCACCTCGCCTGACCACGGCGCAACCGGCGCACCGTTCAGGATCAACGGCCCGGTCAGGTCCGGATTGCAGGCGGCCATCAGCAAGGTCGCCCATCCGCCCTGACAGTTCCCCGTCACCACGGGCTGAGGGCTGTCCGGGTGGCGCGCCCGCACGGTGCGGACAAAACCGGCCTCGGCGTGCATGATATCGGCAAGGGTCTGGCCGGGCACCGGATCACGCCCAAAACTAACGAAATACACCGGATGGCCTTTCGACAGGGCAACGCCCACCTGACTGTCCTGCTTGAAACCCCCGATCCCACCACCATGACCCGCGCGCGGATCAATGATGATATAGGGGCGTTTCGTATCCACAACTGTCACACCCTTGGGCGGCAGGATGCGCAGCAATTGGTAATTGCAGGCGCGTTTCAGGGACTTTCCGTCGACTATGATCTCGTAGTCATAAACCAGTACCGGGGGGCAGCCTGCAGCCTCATGCTCCAGAAACACATCGCCACGTTCGCGCAGCGCGTCCATGGTCAACACCACCCGCTGCGAGGCGTCCTTCAGATAGGCCGCCCAGTCTTTTACCATGGATTGCGAACCCTCAAGGCGCTGCGACACATCGGCAAATCCCTGTATCAGGTCACGGGTGCGTTCCGAGTGAGTTTCGGCGATCTTTGTCGACTGCAACCGCACAGATTTGGCCAGCAGGTGCCACTGCACCCCCGACTGATCCAGCGCACGGGTCACAATATCAAACGTCCGGTCCTGTACCGCTGCCGCATCCTGCGCCATCTCTGAACCTAGTTTCAGCGAGGTCTTCTGGACATTCGAAATCATGAGCCTCTTCCTTTCCCAGTCCGGTTTCAGGCGTTGACACCTTTCGCCAATGGCAGGTGATAGGCGAGACCGAAGACAACCGCTCTGGTTCCGTCCAGTCTGAACATTCAGCCCACCCTTCCGTGCATTCTGCAACGCAGCATACTGAGTTTCGATATGGGACTCAAACTCAATGCCGCAATGCCGCATAGCAAGAAAAATTGACAATGGTGTTTTGCCCTCGGCAGGGGCGTTTAGGCGGATTCTTCGCTAGAACCGCTGCGAACCGTTGACCCATTCTTCCCCTCGCAACCGCAGCGGCAATCCGGAACAATCAGAGGTATACAAAGCGATGAAAAATAAAGCTCTCGTTTATGATCTGGATCAAAATTCATCACCTTTAGAAACGCTATTGAGGTACCGTAGAAAAAGAATCAAACGCGAACAGTCCAGCCGAATGAGCCAGATGACGAGCCGCCGGGCGTTTCTAAGCGCCAGCATGTTCCGGGAGGACAGTAATACTGTTCGACCGCCGGGTTCGGTCGTGCCGGGCTTTGTGGATCAGTGCTCCAAATGCGGAGACTGCGCCGAGGCCTGCCCCGAGAACGTGATTGCGATTGGCCAGGATGGTTTTCCGGTGTTTCAGCCCGGCGACGATCCGTGTACGTTCTGTGGCGATTGCGCCAAGGCCTGTCCGACGGATGCCCTGCAAATCGAACGCCTGGCCGACTGGTCTTGGCGCGCAGCCATTCTGGATGCCTCGTGCTTGTCCATGAACGGCGTCAGCTGCCGCATCTGTCAGGACAATTGCGAGCAGAATGCCATCCGGTTCAGGCTGCAACTGGGCGGACGGGCGGAACCCGCACTGGATGCTGAGACCTGCAATGGATGCGGTGCCTGCGTGGCGCTCTGCCCTGTCGATGCTGTCGCGTTTGAACGTCGGCCAATAACTCAAATGGAAACGGTTCAATGAATATCTGCGGTTGCCTTGCACATGTCGCACAAGAACAGACCGACGCCGCCGCGCAAACGATGCGGGACACGCCGGGCGTCGAAGTTCATGCCCAAGCAGAAGATGGCCGTTTCGTCATCGTTGTCGAAGACACACCCGACCGCCTTGCGTCCGAGATCATCATGGATCTGCATCAGATCCCCGGAGTGATTTCACTGACGCTGACTTATCATCATTTCGAGGATCTCGCGGAAAGCGCTCCGCATCCCGAGGCCCCAAGCCAAACCACCAGCCGGAGGCTCACGCTATGACTACTTCAGAATCTCGCCGGACATTTCTCAAGGCCTCAGCGGCCGCTGCCACTGCGTCAGCCGCAGGCATCCCTCTGGCCACCGGTCAGGCCAATGCGCAAACCGGGGCCCCCGATATCCGCTGGGACAAGGCGGCCTGCCGCTTCTGCGGCACAGGTTGCTCGGTTCTGGTCGGCACAAAGGACGGCCGCGTTGTCGCCACCCAGGGCGACCCGGACGCGCCAGTCAACCGCGGCCTGAACTGCATCAAGGGCTATTTCCTGTCTAAGATCATGTACGGTAAGGATCGCCTGACCACGCCGCTGCTGCGTAAATCGAACGGCGTCTATGACAAGAACGGTGAATTCGAGCCAGTCAGCTGGGACGAAGCCTTCGATGTCATGGCCGCAAAATGGAAAGAGGCTCTGGCCAAGAAAGGCCCGACCAGCGTCGGCATGTTCGGCTCTGGCCAATGGACGGTCTGGGAAGGTTATGCCGCCGCCAAGATGATGAAGGCCGGGTTCCGGTCGAACAACATTGACCCCAACGCACGCCACTGCATGGCTTCGGCCGTTGTCGGCTTTATCCGAACCTTCGGCATCGACGAGCCGATGGGCTGCTATGACGATCTCGAGCACGCGGACACCTTCGTGCTCTGGGGTTCTAACATGGCCGAGATGCACCCGATCCTGTGGTCGCGCCTGACTGACACCCGCCTGACCAAACCGGGATGTGAGGTGCATGTACTGTCGACCTTTGAACACCGCTCGTTCGAGTTGGCCGACAACGGCATGGTCTTCAACCCGCAGACCGACTTGGCGATCCTGAACTATATCGCCAACTACATCATCCAGACCGGCGCGGTGAACGAAGAGTTCGTCAAAAACCACGTCAACATCACCAAAACCGCTACCGATATCGGTTATGGCCTGCGCGACAACCACCCGCTGCAGCAAGAGGCCGCCAACCCCAATGTCGGCAAGATGGAACCGATCAGCTTTGAAGAATATGCCGAAGCGGTCGCGCCATACACACTGGAATACACCGCAGAGCTTTCGGGCGTGCCCGCCGACCGGCTGGAAAAACTGGCCAAGCAATATGCCGACCCGAACCGCAAGGTCATGAGCCTGTGGACCATGGGCTTCAACCAGCACACCCGCGGGTCGTGGGTGAACTCGCTGATGTACAACGTGCACCTGCTTGTCGGTAAGATTTCGGAACCGGGCAACTCACCCTTCTCGCTGACCGGTCAGCCCTCGGCCTGCGGCACCGCGCGTGAGGTTGGCACCTTTGCCCACCGTCTGCCCGCCGACATGGTCGTGATGAACGACAAACACCGTGAAATCTGCGAAACCGCCTGGAACGTACCCGCTGGCACCATCCCGGCCAAGCCCGGCTTCCACGCCGTGCTGCAGCACCGCAAACTGAAAGATGGCGACCTGAATGCCTATTGGGTGCAGTGCACCAACAACATGCAGGCCGCGCCCAACATCAACGAAGAAGGCTATCCCGGCTATCGCAACCCGGAAAACTTCATCGCCGTATCCGACCCCTATCCGACAGTCACAGCCGTTTCCGCCGACCTGATCCTGCCCACCGCAATGTGGGTCGAAAAGGAAGGCGCCTATGGCAACGCCGAACGCCGCACCCAGTTCTGGCGGCAGCAGGTCAAAGCACCGGGCGAGGCCAAGTCGGACCTGTGGCAGGTCATGGAATTCTCGAAACGCTTTACCGTAGAAGAAGTCTGGGGCGAGGAACTGCTGGCCACCATGCCGGAGCATCGCGGCAAGACCATGTATGAGGTGCTGTTCGCCAATGGTGCGATCGACAAATACCCCCTGTCCGAGACCGCCGAAGGCTTTGACAATGATGAATCCGAGCATTTCGGCTATTACGTCCAGAAGGGCTTGTTCGAGGAATACGCCGAATTCGGGCGCGGCCATGCGCATGATCTGGCCCCGTTCGAAACCTATCACGAGGCCCGCGGCCTGCGCTGGCCCGTCGTGGACGGGAAAGAGACGCTCTATCGCTTCCGCGAGGGCTATGACCCCTATGTGCCCGAAGGCGCAGGCGTGAAGTTCTACGGCAAGAAGGACGGCAAGGCCAATATCATCTTTGCCCCCTACGAGCCCGCCGCCGAAGAACCGGATGAGGAATTCGATCTGTGGCTGTGTACCGGTCGCGTGCTGGAACACTGGCATTCAGGCTCGATGACGCGCCGGGTACCGGAACTGCACCGCGCCTACCCGAACGCAGTCGTCTATATGCACCCGCAGGACGCCAAGGATCGGGGTCTGCGGCGCGGTCAGGAAATTGTTCTGTCGACGCGTCGCGGCGAGGTCACCAGCCGGGTCGAGACCCGCGGGCGCAACAAGGCACCGCGCGGTCTGGTCTTCATGCCGTGGTTCGACGAGCATCAGCTGACCAACAAGCTGACGCTGGACGCAACCTGCCCGCTGTCGAAAGAAACCGACTTCAAGAAATGCGCGTGTAAGGTAGAACGCGCGTAACCGGGAAGGATCGCAAAGGTAGTCCCCATGTCCCTGACCGGTACTCCTCTCTCGCCGCAACGGCGCCGATTCCTGCAGGATTCGGCACGCGCGGCAGGCGGCTGCGTGGTCGCCGGGTCGTTGCTGGCCTGGTTGGCCCGCGATGCCCGCGCGCTGCCGGCCGAGGCATTGCGCCCGCCCGGCGCGTTACCGGAACAGGAGTTCCTGTCGGCCTGCATCCGCTGTGGGCTATGCGTGCGGGACTGCCCTTACGACACCTTGAAACTGGCCGAACTTGGGGCCGATGCCGTTGCAACTGGCACGCCCTATTTCACGGCGCGCGACGTGCCGTGTGAAATGTGCGACGACATACCTTGCGTCGCCGCCTGCCCCACCGGTGCGCTGGACCCGGGGCTGGACAATATCGATGACGCAGAAATGGGCGTGGCGGTTCTGGTCGACCAGGAGAACTGCCTGAACTTCCTCGGGCTGCGCTGCGACGTCTGTTATCGTGTTTGCCCTGTCATTGATGAGGCGATTACGTTGGAAACCGCACACAATGACCGCTCTGGTCACCATGCGATGTTCATTCCGACTGTCCATGCGGATCGTTGCACTGGTTGCGGCATGTGCGAAAAAAGCTGCGTTCTGCCCGAAGCCGCGATCAAGGTTCTGCCCACAAGACTGGCGCGCGGCAGCAGTGCGGACCACTACCGCAAAGGCTGGGAAGAAAAAGAGACCCATGGCGGCCCCCTTGTGGACGGCCTCATCGACCTGCCCGACCGCCTGCCGGGGCCGGGCACGGACAATCTGGCCACACCGGGCGGTTTTGCTCCCACCTATGATCTTCCGGGGGTAGGACAATGAGCGCCCGCACCCACCTGCCGGTCGGACAGGAGGCCAAGGCCACCAAAGGTTGGATCGGCGCGCACCGTTATTTGCTGCTACGCCGAGCAAGTCAGCTGTTCTTTCTGGCCCTGTTCCTGCTGGGCCCCTGGTTCGGCATCTGGGTCGTACAGGGCACCCTTGCCGGATCGCTGACCCTTGGTGTGCTGCCTCTGACCGATCCTCTGGTTCTGTTGCAGAGCATCGTGGCCGGGCATTGGCCCGAACTGACCGCCCTGCTTGGTGGAGTGATCGTACTGGTCGCCTATGCGCTGATCGGCGGCCGCGTCTATTGTTCCTGGGTCTGCCCGATCAACCCGGTGACCGACGCGGCAAACTGGCTGCACCGCCGGCTGGATTTGCCGAAAGGCTGGCAACCAAAACGCAACACCCGTCTTTGGATTTTGGCGACAGTTCTGATCGTCTCGGGCCTGACCGGCGTGATCGCGTGGGAGTTGGTTAACCCGATCACCATGCTGCACCGCGGGCTGATCTTCGGCGCCGGATTTGTCTGGGCGCTGATTGCTGCGATCTTCGTATTTGACCTGGTCGTCGCGCGCCACGGCTGGTGCGGCCATATCTGCCCGGTCGGCGCCTTCTATGGCCTGATCGGCAGCAAAAGCCTGCTGCGTGTCAGCGCCGCCAATCGGACGGCCTGCGATGACTGCATGGATTGCTATGCGGTTTGCCCCGAAAACCAGATCATTTCGCCCGCATTGAAGGGCAAGCCCAGCACGACACCGCTGATCCTGTCGCCGGACTGCACCAATTGCGGTCGCTGTATCGATGTATGCGCCGTCGATGTCTTCAAATTTACTCACCGGTTCGACGACCACGTCGTCGCACCTTCCGATCCAGTTCCCGCGCCTGAGCCGCGCGAAGCCAGACCTATCTAAGGGAGTGCCAAGATGAAAAAATCAATCGTGACAGGCGGAATTACCCTGATCCCCGTTTTGCTCCTGAGCGGGTTCGCCCTTGCCCAGTCAGCCCAGGTAGAAACCCTGCGCGGGGCGGAGGTGGATGAACCCATCCCCCTGCACCAGATCCACAAGGATGTCGAAGGGCGGATGCAGCGCAACTATCGTCAACAACCGCCACTGATCCCGCATTCGGTCGAGCAGTACCAGATCGACGTGCGCACCAATCAATGCCTTTCCTGCCATGACTGGACCAAAGCCGGCGACCGCAACGCGCCGACTCTGTCGATGACCCATTATCTGGATCGCGACGGCAACGAGTTGGACCAAGTCGCAGGCACCCGGTATTTCTGCAACCAGTGCCACGTGCCTCAGGCGGATGCTCCTGCGTTGGTCGACAACGTTTTTGAACCCTCGTCCGGCAACTAATCCAACGCAAGTCTGAAAGGAGCACCAACATGGCAGACTCCCCCGAAAAACGCGGATGGATAGGCCGCATCTGGAACGCAATCTGGACACCGGCTGTCATGTTCAGCTCGGGCTTTTTGATCTTGGCAGGTTTTCTGGCCGGTATCCTGTTCTGGGGCGGGTTCCACTGGACGCTGGAACTGACCAATACTGAGGAATTCTGTACCTCGTGCCACACGATGGAAACCAACCTGGGCGAGTATCG
The DNA here is from genome assembly GCF_056542405.1 of Ruegeria sp. AD11(2025). Lineage (NCBI taxonomy): Bacteria > Pseudomonadati > Pseudomonadota > Alphaproteobacteria > Rhodobacterales > Roseobacteraceae > Ruegeria > Ruegeria sp. AD11(2025). The sequence continues at coordinate 177,205 of NZ_JBQFZU010000005.1, forward strand.
CGAGACGATCCATTACAATAACCACTCGGGCGTGCGCGCGATCTGTTCCGACTGCCACGTGCCGCATGAGTGGAACCACAAGATCAAGGCCAAGATCATGGCCGTCAAGGACGTCTACCACGAGCTGGCAGGCACTATCAGCACGCCTGAAAAATACGAAGAGCATCGGCTGAGCATGGCCTCGGCCGTCTGGAAAAAGATGAAGGCGTCAGACAGCCGCGAATGCCGAAACTGTCACAATTTCGACTACATGGACTTTACCATCCAGGAAACCCGTGCCGCGTCTGAACACCAGCGCGCAATCGACAACAACATGACCTGCATCGACTGCCACCAGGGCATCGCACACACACTGCCGCCGAACTACCTTGAGACCTATCAGCAGATCACCGAGGAGCTGGCCGGCGCGCCATCGGGCAAGCTTCAGCACCAGGTGGCGGATGGCAGCGCTGAAATCCGGTCATTCTTGACCAATCAGGCGGAATAAGAGGGGCAAGATATGCTGGAACTTCTGGGAACAATCGGGGCCAACATTATCAGCCTGCCAGGTATTCTGGGTCTTGCGCTGGGAATGATGACACGGCGTGTGTGGCTGGGCGGCCTGATGGGTGGCGCAGTTGGCGTGATGGAAACGCTTGTCTTTGCCCATTGGAACTTTGCCAATGTCGAGACGATTGAGCTTTTGATTGCGGTTGTCGTCGGTCTGTGCGCGGGTTCGCTGGGCTCAGCCATCCGCATCAAGGGCACAACAGCGTAAAAGTTCGGACCTGTTCAATGTTCACCCGACGCTTGGCGTCGGGTGAACATATTTCTGGGGGTGGACGTCACGCCCCTACATTGACCACCATTTTACCGAAATTCCCGCCGCTGAGCAGTTGGTTCAGCGCATCCGGCGCATTTTCTAGGCCATCGACCATGTGTTCTTTGTACTGGATAGATCCATCGGCGATCCAACCGGTCATATCACGGCGGAATTCCTCATAAACTGCGCGTGTGAAGCTGTCGAAAATAATGAAGCCTTGCATTTTTACCTTCATGCGTAGCAGCGTGCCCATGATTGCCGGGCCCATGTCCGGCCCATCGGGCAATCCCGGCAGGTTGTACCAGGCGACGACTCCACAGACCGGCACCCGAGCAAAGGGGTTCAGCAGCGGCAGCACCGCATACAAGACCTTACCGCCGACATTTTCAAAATAGACGTCAATTCCGTCCGGGCAGGCCTGTTGCAACTGCTCGGCGAAATCCGGCGTCTTGTGATCGACACAGGCGTCAAACCCCAAATTCTTAACGACATGCGCGCATTTTTCCGCACCACCGGCGACACCTACAACCCGGCATCCTTTAAGCTTTGCGATTTGCCCGACAGTCGCCCCGACCGGACCCGCAGCAGCTGCAACCACCACAGTTTCTCCCGGCTTCGGCTCACCGATTTTCAACAGTCCAGCATAGGCGGTGTAGCCGGGCATCCCGAGGATACCCAAAGCCCAGGACGGGTTTTTCGGAGATTTGCCAAGGTTCATCGCTTCGGTCCCGTCAGAAATCGCATAGTCCTGCCATCCGCTACCGGACAGGACATAATCCCCGGCCTCAAACCCATCCAAATTCGAAATCACGACCTGCCCCACAACCTGCGCAGTCATGACGCCACCAATGGCCACAGGTTCTGCATATGATTTCGCATCGTTCATACGCCCACGCATGTAGGGGTCCAGAGACAGGTACACAGTGCGCACCAGCATTTCATTCGGTCCGGGGCTCGGAACCTCGGTCGTGGCCATGCGCAGCGTGTTTTCGTCCGGCCGGCCGCTGGGGCGTTCGTTCAAAACGATCTGACGGTTGACATCTGGGGATTGCGCCATTTCATGTCTCCTTTGTTTGGTCTCGCCCTGCGACCAGGGTTTGCTTAGACACTGTGCAGAAAGCTCTCGGGCTCGCAATGCAATACACCCTGTCCCTGACTCAACCTCCGCTACGGAAAGCTGTTGGCGTCTGACCGAATTCCGCCTTGAACGCCCGGGTCATGGCGCTGGCGTTCTCATACCCGCAGCGACCGGCGATTTCCGCGATGGACTGTTCCGTTTCTTCCGCCAGTTTACGTGCAAGATTCAGGCGCAGACGCCGGTACAGCGCTTGTGGCGTGGTCTTCAGTTCGGCCTGAATCCGCCCTTCAAGTCGCTTTTGCGAGCAGCCGCTTTTGCGGGCAACGTCCTTGATCGTCAAAGGTGTTTCCAAGTTTGCCTGCATCAAGGTCAGCGCCCGGTTGACCAGAGTGTCCTCGGATTTGAGCGGCAGCGTGTAATGATCCGCACCACCCCGGCTCATCAGCAGATGCGCGACCTCCATCGACAACAGCGGCCCGTGATCTCGACGAATTAGGGCCGAGGCGAGATCAAACGCCGCCATCGCCCCGGAACATGTCAGCCGGTTGCCGTCGATGACAAACCGCTCCTGGACCGCGTTGACCGAGGGAAAGGTCTCTTCGAACCGGGCCAGTTCATCCCAGTGAATCGTCGCCCTGTGATCGTTCAGCAACCCCGCCCGGGCCAACAGCCAGCTGCCGGTGTCCAGACCCGCCAGCTGCTTGTGTTTTCCCGCAGCCGACAGCACTGCGCGAATAGTGTCACGCGTTTCCAACTTGAGAAAACCATAAGATGGCATGACTACCAAGACGTCTCCGCGCTGATCACTCAATGCCCCATTCGGTGTGACGGCAAGACCGCTGGAGCTTTCAACCGGCCTTCTATCAATCGAGCAGAAGTGCCACGCATACAGCCTCTGCCGCGCCAATGTATTTGCGGCGCGCAACGGCTCGACCATGTTGGCCAAGCAGTGGTTCGAGAACCCATCGAACAGCAGAATGTTATATTGGCGGGTCAAATTTTTTCCAACTCTGCACAACTAGGGGCTAAGTCTGCATGCCGCATAAAAGCGCAATGCCGTTTCCTGCGTCAATCACCTATCTAAGGAAACGCGCCATGCAGTTTGGTCTGTCAGAAGAACAGGAAATGATCGTTTCGACTGTTCGCAGCTTCGTCGAAAACGAAATCTACCCGCACGAAGCCGAGGTTGAACGCACCGGTCACGTCCCGCATGAGTTGGGCAAAAAGATCAAGCAGAAGTGTATCGACCTTGGCTTCTACGCCTGCAACTTCCCCGAAGAGGTTGGCGGCGCCGGTCTGTCGCATCTCGACTTCACGCTGGTCGAGCGTGAACTGGGCCGAGGATCGATGGCGTTAACGCACTTCTTTGGCCGTCCGCAGAACATCCTGATGGCCTGTAACGACGAGCAGCGTGAACGCTATCTGCTGCCCGCCGTACGTGGCGAGAAAATGGACGCGCTGGCGATGACCGAGCCGGATGCGGGCTCGGATGTGCGCGGCATGAAATGTCAGGCCGTGCGCGATGGCGGGGACTGGGTCGTCAATGGCTCCAAACACTTCATCTCGGGCGCGGAGCACGCGGATTTCTTCATCGTCTTCATCGCCACCGGCGTTGATGAGACCCCGAAAGGGCCAAAGAAACGGATCACCACCTTTCTGGTGGATCGTGGAACACCGGGGTTTGAAGTGCGCGAGGGCTATAACTCGGTCAGCCACAAGGGCTACAAGAACTATATCCTGTATTTCGACAATTGCCGCCTGCCCGACGCACAGGTTTTGGGTGAAGTTGATGGCGGCTTTGCCGTGATGAACGAATGGCTTTATGCCACCCGTCTGACGGTTGCGGCCTTCTCGGTCGGTCGCGCGCGCCGCTGCTTTGACTACGCTCTGAACTATGCCGCCGAGCGCAAACAATTCGGTCAGCCCATCGGCAAATTCCAGGGTATCGGCTTCCAGATCGCCAACATGATCACCGAGATTGACGCCGCCGATTGGCTGACCCTGGCCGCCGCGTGGCGTCTGGACCAAAACCTGCCCTCGAACCGCGAGATTGCCTCGGCCAAGCTATACGCCTCGGAAACGCTGGCGCGGGTCACCGATACCACGCTGCAGATCTATGGTGGCATGGGCCTGATGGATGACTTCCCGATCGAGCGTTTCTGGCGCGATGCCCGTGTCGAACGCATCTGGGACGGCACCAGCGAGATTCAGCGTCACATCATCAGCCGCGATCTTCTGCGTCCCCTCGGCGCATGAGACCACGTCCCGGCGGTGAGTGGGTTCCGGCAGGTTACGCTCTCATCCTGTTCAGACCCGCTCGCCGCCGGGGGCATTTCCAATGACTCGATCAGGACTGTCGATGAACAAAGATCTTACCCGGCTGCTGCGCCCGAAAACCATTGCCGTCATTGGGGGCGGCGCCTGGTGCCAACAGGTTATTCTGCAATCCGAACGCATGGGTTATGCGGGTCAAATCTGGCCGGTGCACCCCAAGGCCACGGAAATCGCGGGTCATTCGGTCTATGGGCACCTCGAAGACCTGCCCGAAGCCCCCGACGCCGTGTTCATCGGCATCAACCGCCATGCCACAATCGAGGCGGTTCACATCCTGTCCAGCATGGGCGCGGGCGGCGCGGTGTGTTTCGCCTCGGGTTTTTCCGAGGCGGTGGCCGAAGATGACACGGGCGGAGACCTGCAAGACCAACTGATCGCGGCGGCCGGTGACATGCCCATTCTGGGACCAAACTGCTATGGTTTCATCAACGCGCTGGACGGCGCGCTGCTGTGGCCGGACCAGCATGGGGCGACCCCGGTGGACAAGGGCGTTGCGATCCTGACGCAAAGCTCGAACATCTCGATCAACCTGACCATGCAGAAACGTGGCCTGCCGATTGCCTATATGGTGACCTGCGGGAACATGGCGCAGACCAGCCAGGCCGAGATCGCCTCGGCCCTGATCGACGATCCGCGTGTAACCGCCGTGGGCTTGCATATCGAAGGCTTCAAGGACATTCGCGAATGGGAAGCGCTGGCCGCCAAGGCGCATGGTAAAGGCATCCCGCTGGTGGCGCTCAAAGTCGGCGCATCCGAACAGGCGCAGGCCGCCACCGTATCGCATACTGCCTCTCTGGCCGGCAGCGATGCCGGGGCGCAGGCCTTGTTGGAACGTCTGGGTATCCCGCGCCTGTCGGCCCTGCCCGATTTCTTGGAAACGCTGAAACTGCTGCATTGCTATGGGCCGCTGCCGGGCGGCAACATCGCCTCGATCAGCTGTTCGGGGGGCGAGGCCAGCCTGATCGCGGATATGGCCGTGGGCACCGGCCTGACCTTCCCGCGTCTGACCGACGACAAGAAAGCCCGCCTGCGCGATGCGCTCGGGCCGATGGTCGCGCTGAATAACCCGCTGGATTACCACACCTATATCTGGCGCGATGAAGAAGCGATGGCCAAAGCGTGGTCCGGTATGACCGGCGACGATATCGACCTGACCTTCTCAATCGTCGACTATCCGACAACTGACGCGACCGACTGGACCTGCGCCTCGCGTGCGGCCTTAAAAGTCCGCGCCGACACCGGCGCGCGGTTCGCGATTGCCGCGACATTGCCGGAACTGCTGCCCGAAGACGTCGCGGAGGAGCTGACGGCCGGTGGCGTTGTGCCCTTCATGGGCCTGCGCGAAGCACTGGCCGCCACCCGCGCGGCGGCTCAGGTCACGGCACCGTCCACGCATCCGGTCTGGCTGCCCGGTACCGCCGAGGCCAGCCGGACCCTGACCGAAGGTGAATCCAAACAGGCGTTGGCCGATTGTGGCTTGCGCATCCCGCAGAACCGCACCGTGCGAGGCCCGGAAGAAGCCCAGGCCGCAGCGCTGGAAATGGAGGCACCCTTCGCCGTTAAAGGCGTTGGTCTTGCGCATAAATCCGAGCATTCTGCTGTTCGTCTGGGCGTTCAGGCCGACGACGTGGCAATTGTTGCCGCCGATATAGGAACCAACGAGATTCTGGTCGAAGAGATGATCACCGGAACCGTTGCCGAGCTGCTGGTTGGCGTGGTCCGCGACCCGGCCCACGGTTTTGTGCTCACCCTGGGTGCAGGCGGTGTGCTGACTGAGGTTCTGCGCGATACCGCGTCGTTGTTGGTGCCCAGCACACCCGATGACATCCGCACCGCCCTTGGCAAGCTGAAAATTGCACCGCTGCTGGCAGGCTATCGTGGCCAACCGGCGGCTGATATGGATGCGATCATCACTGCCGTAGAGGCCGTTCAGGCCTATGTTATGCAAAACGCCGACACGCTTGGCGAGGTCGAGATTAACCCGCTCCTCTGCACGCCCGACAAGGCCGTTGCGGTGGATGCCCTCATCAGAAAGGCCTGAGATATGGACCCGATCAAAACCCGCCGCGAAGGGGCGATCCTTGAGGTGACGCTGGACCGGCCCAAGGCCAACGCCATTGACCTGGTCACCAGCCGCAGAATGGGCGAAGTCTTTGCCGAATTTCGCGACGATCCTGACCTGCGCGTGGCCATCCTTACCGGCGCGGGCGAGAAATTCTTCTGCCCCGGCTGGGACCTGAAAGCCGCGGCAGACGGTGACGCGGTTGATGGTGACTATGGCGTCGGCGGTTTCGGCGGCTTGCAGGAATTGCGCGATCTGAACAAGCCGGTGATTGCGGCGGTCAACGGCATCGCCTGCGGAGGCGGGCTGGAACTGGCGATCTCGGCGGACATGATCCTGGCCGCAGAACATGCCACTTTCGCCCTGCCGGAAACCCGCTCGGGCACCGTGGCAGATGCGGCCAGCGTCAAGCTGCCTAAGCGCATCCCTTATCACATCGCGATGGAGCTGCTGCTGACCGGCCGCTGGTTCGATGCCGAGGAAGCAAACCACTGGGGTCTGGTGAACGAGATCGTCGCCGCCGATCAGCTGATGGACCGCGCGTGGGAGCTGGCCCGCCTGCTGGCCTCGGGGCCGCCGCTGGTCTACGCCGCGATCAAAGAGGTTGTGCGCGATGCCGAAGACAGCAAGTTCCAGGACGCGATGAACCGCATCACCAAGCGCCAGCTGCGCACGGTGGACGTGCTTTACGCCAGCGACGACCAGCTGGAAGGCGCCCGCGCCTTTGCGGAAAAACGCGACCCGGTCTGGAAGGGCAAGTAAGAGATCAACGCTTCGGCGGTGTCAGCCACTGTGCTGACATGCCGAAGTTCGACTCTTTCAGCTCTTGCTTTGCGATGGCCTGCAAATGCACCTCATCCGGACCATCGGCATAGCGCAGCGCCCGCGCCCAGGTATAACTGTCGGCCAGCGGCGTATCCGGCGTCATGCCCATGGCGCCAAAAACCTGCATCGCACGATCGGTTACGGTGGCGTGCACATTGGGCGCCACCACCTTGATCAGCGAAATCTCGCGCCGGGCCGCCTTTGCCCCAACCTGATCAATCTTCCACGCCGCTTGCAGAGTCAGCAACCGCGCCTGATCGATCTCAAGCCGCGATTTAGCGATCCATTCCCGGATCACGCCTTGTTCCGAGAGCTGTTTGCCAAAGGTCTTCCGCTCCTGCGCGCGTTCGACCATCAGCGACAGAGCCATTTCGGCCGCGCCGACCGAGCGCATACAGTGGTGGATACGTCCCGGCCCCAGCCGCGCCTGCGCCAGAGCAAAACCACTGCCCTCTTCCCCCAGCAGATTGCTGGCGGGTACTCGAACGTCCTTGAAGACCAGTTCCGCATGGCCCTCGGGATCGTGCATGTTCAGGATCGTGGGGTTGCGCACGATCTCAAGACCGGGCGTGTCCTTGGGCACGATCACCATACTCTGCTGCTTGTGCCGGTCCGCGTTCGGATCGGTCTTGCCCATGACGATGAACATTCTGGTATTCGGATGACAGGCATTGGTGATGAACCACTTACGGCCATTGATGACGTAGTCATCACCCTCACGCCGGATCGAGGTGGTGATATTGGTCGCGTCAGAGCTGGCTACATCCGGCTCGGTCATCGCAAAGGACGACCGAATTTCACCATTGAGCAACGGCACCAGCCATTCCTCGCGCTGTTCGGGCGTGGCAAACATGTGCAGCAATTCCATGTTGCCGGTGTCCGGCGCGCTACAGTTGAACACTTCGGACGACCACGTCACCTGCCCCATCAACTCGGCCAGAGGGGCGTATTCCAGATTGGTCAGCCGTGCGCCAGGTTCGTCGTCGCGCAAGGAGGGCAGGAACAGGTTCCACAACCCTTCGGCCTGGGCAAGCGCCTTAAGATCCTCCATGAATGAGACTGGGAAATCGCCTGCCTCGATCTCTTCCTTGTGGTCGCGGATGCGCGGATAAATATGCGCCTCCATAAAGCGTTTCAGCTGGTCGCGGAATTCCACAGCACGAGGCGATGGGGCAAAATCCATGGTGTTCCCTTTTCAGACTGTTGCGGCAGACCGTTCCTCGTACCCTAGCCGTGCGATTGGCGTTTGTGAAACCTGCTTGCAGGACCTCAGCCGCAAGTGCCGCGAGGTCACGTCGGTTTCCGCGAAAACGCACCCGTTCACAGCTCTGTTGCTCAACCCTCTGCATGACGGTAAGCGTCTGTGAGGGTACGAAAACGAACCGGAGGTCAGGTGTCGGATCAGCAGATCAAGAAATCGGACGACATCGCCGACAAGCTGTCGACGCGGATTGTCCAGGGGGCACTGAAGCCCGGTGAAAAGCTGCGGCAGGACCTGATTGCCCGAGAGTTCGGGGTCAGCCAGGTAACCGTGCGCGAAGCTCTTTTGAACCTTGCCTCAAAGGGGTTGACGGTTGCCGTACCGCGCCGGGGGATGTGTGTGGCGCCAATGGATCAGAACGCCATACAAGAGCTTCGGGTGATGCGGCGCGCTCTGGAACCGGTCGCGTTGCTGCATTCCGTCCCCAACCTGACAACCAACCAGATCGCGCAGATCGAACAGGTTCACGAAGACTGCGACAGTGCCACCACCGCCGATGACTGGGAGGACGCCAATCAGCGCTTTCACATGGCCGTCATCGCCGCCTGCAACATGCCGCGCATGATCGCCGAGATCAGAAATCTGCAAGTGCTGTATACGTGGCATTTCAACAATCTGCACACCGCCAAATGGCGTCAGCGCTCAGACCCGGATCATGCGGCCATTCTGGCCGCCATCAAGGATCGCGACGCGGCCAAGGCCCGTTCGGTAATGCAGCGCCACCTGACAAGATTGGCCTAGGCTGGCTCAGCCGGGCTTGCGCGCAATGATCCAGGTTGGGTGGTAGGTCAGCGAAACGCCGAACTCACCCCCGAACTGCCGGACATAGTCATTGGTGAACGCCATCAGGCTGGACTTGGTCCAGGTTTTCTGCGCCCGCCCGTTTACACCGGTTCGGCGCAGGTGTTCCAACACTTTTCGCGGCGAAGAAAACTGCATCTGCCGTTCCACTTCCCCTGCAGAGACAACATCCAGAATGCCCTCAACAGCAGCGATCAGAGTGCCCGGTGTGCACAGACCCGGCGCTTTCGCCGCCGACCCGACCTGTACCAACTCGCGGTATTGCTGCGGGCCAAACCCCGAAATGGCCAGCCAACCACCGGGGGCCAGCGCCGTCGCTGCGCGGCGCAGGAACAGGGCGGGATTTGGAAGCCACTGGATCATAGAGGCCGACGCGATCAGATGCGGCTGTGCGGGCCATGCGACGGTTTCGGCATCCCCACACAAAAACTCGGCCGCAAAGGTGGCTGCCGTCTCATTGGCCTCGGGCGAGAGGTCGTTGACCGTGAGCGTATCGAACGCGAAATGCTCGCAAAGCCGCTGTGTCAGGTGACCGGTGCCGCAACCAAACTCCAACGCCGAGGGGAAGTACTGCGGTGCGCCACCGTCGCGCAAATCCTGCGCCAGTCGATCCGCGATCTTAGCCTGCTGACCCGCCGAGTCATGGTAGGTCAGGAAACTGCGGCTGAAACAACGCTGGACACGCTCGGTCAACTGGGCGTTCATGCGATCCACTCCTTCCAGCTTTGGCCAGCGGCAAAAGGGACGTGCGGCGCGGAAACGGTTCGAACCACATCCTGCTGCCCGGCCCATGCAGCGTGTTGCGCACCGGTGGAGATGATCCGATCCCGCTGTGGTATCCAGATCCGGTCAAATCTGTGGTCCGGAGCATTGCCGCGTTTGATTACCGCATAAAGCTCGGCTTGCGCTGTGACGATATCGATCTCGGGCGCCGGAGACTTGAGCCCTGCGCGGCGGCAGAACTTGGCGAAACTGGCGGTGTTCAACTGATCCGCCGTGGCACGGATCATATCCGGCGCGATGCCGTGCTCGGTATCGGCTGGGGACAGAGTGCCACTGACCGCAACCGATCGATCGGGTTGAAGTCCTGCCTGCGTCAGCCAATGCACCGCCGACGCCACACCAAAAGAAAAGGCGATCAGGGTAACCCGATCATATTGCGCAAGCTCGTTTAGCGGGCTGTCCAACTGGGCATAGTCGTCTACGAACAGGACATCCGCATCGGTTGAAAGGTTCTGAAAGAGCCCGGACCCGAGGGCCCAGCCCCCGAAGATCAACAGCACCTCTTGGGTACCTGAGCGGGACAACCATTGCTGTTTCATGACGCGCCCTTCGCCAGAGACACCATGGCCGATGTCACACGGCTCAACTCGTCCGGAGAGATGATAAAGGGCGGCATACAATAGATGTTACGCGCGAAGGGGCGCAGCCAGACGCCGGTTCCTGGTGCCAGCCCGTGTGCGACGGACGGATCAACCCAGCCCTCCATTTCGATGACGCCAATGGCACCCAAGACACGCACATCCGAGACCCCGGGCAACCCGCGCGCAGGGGCCAGTTCGTGTTCCATCTGGTCGGCGATACCGGCAACTTCAGACCGCCAATCCCGGATGGATAGTTGCTCCAGACTTGCGACAGCCGCCGCGCAAGCCAGCGGGTTGGCCATGTAGGTTGGGCCATGCATCATGACACCGGCCTCACTTTCCCCGATCCGGCGCGCGACAGTCTCAGTCGTGGCGGTCGCGGCCAGCGTGATATGCCCGCCGGTCAGCGCCTTGCCCAGACACAGGATATCCGGCACGACACCGGCGTGGTGCAGTGCAAACAGCTCTCCGGTGCGGCCAAAGCCAGTGGCGATCTCATCGAAGATGACCAGCACGTCATACGCCTTGCATAGCTCATGCGCCCGCTGCAGCCATGTCGGGTGATAGAAATACATCCCGCCCGCGCCCTGAACGACAGGCTCAAGGATCAGCCCGGCGATTTGGTCGGCCTTGGTTTCCAGCAAGTCTTCCAGTGCGTTCAACCCGTTCAGGTCGCCATCCTCGGACCAGTCCTGACCAAAGGCGATCTGCGGGCGGGGCAGGAAATGCTGGACGGACAAAGCCCCCGCGAACAACCCGTGCATCCCGTTGACCGGGTCGCAGACACTCATCGCTTTCCAGGTGTCGCCGTGATAGCCGCCGCGAATGGTCGCGAATTGCGTGCGGCCCTTGCGGTCCTGCGCCATCTGGTATTGCACCGCCATTTTCAGCGCCACTTCGATGGCCACCGAGCCGCTATCACTGTAGAAGATACGGTCTAGCCCGTCGGGCAAAAGTTCGATCAGCCTGCGCCCCAACTCAATCGCAGGGGAATGAGTCAACCCACCGAACATCACATGCGGCATCTGATCCAGTTGTGCCTGCATCGCCCCGATGATGGCCGGGTGACGGTGCCCGTGCACCGCGCACCACCACGAGGACATCGCGTCAATCATCTGCGTCCCGTCCTCAGCGGTCAGCCAAACACCCTCGGCCCCGGTGATCAAGTGCATCGGGCCGGGCTTCAGCACGTTTGTGTAGGGGTGCCACAGGTGGCGGGCGTCAAACTCAAGCGGGGTCACAGGGCGCTCCGGATTGTGTCGACGTCGATGGCGGTGAAAGCGTCAGTCAGCGTGTCGCGGGACAAGGTGTTGATAAAAGGCAATCGGCCCAGATGGCGGGTATTGCCCATCTGGGCGATAGTTTGTTCGACATCCGGCTCGGCGTTGCCGACAAATGCCACGCCGATCACATCGCAACCAGCGTTGCGCAGCGCCATCAGAGACAGAATCGTATGGTTGATCGTGCCCAGAGCAGTGCGCGCCACCAGTATGACCGGGGCCTGCCATTGCGCGATCACGTCGAGAAAAAAGACCTGACGGTTCAGCGGAACCATCAGCCCACCCGCGCCTTCAACCACCAGAGGGCCGGACACCTGCGGCAAGGCCAGACGGTCCGGGTCGATCTCGATCCCCATGTCCTCAGCCGACAAATGCGGCGAAGCGGGCATGTTCAGGCGATAGGCCTCGGACAACACCTCGGCCCCAGTCACAGCCTTGACGGTTTCCGAATCCGTTGCATCCTCCAGTCCCGATTGCACCGGCTTCCAATACCGTGCACCAAGGGTGGCGGTCAGACCTGCCGCAAAGACGGTTTTGCCAATTCCGGTATCTGTGCCGACAACAATTACGGTGCTCATGCGGCCTCGCTTTGGTGCTGGGCAAGCGCTTCGAACAGGGCGCTGATATCGGCATTGGTCACATTGCCGGTGACCGAGACTCGAAGCCGCGAGGTGCCGCGCGGCACTGTCGGCGGGCGAATACCCCGGACGTCAAAGCCCTGCGCCTGCAGGGTTGCGGCCATCTGCATTGTCCGAGCCTCATCGCCCAGAATGACGGGAATGATCTGGCTGTTAAGCACGTCCTGCGGCACGCCCGTCCGGCGCGCTTCGGCATGAGCGTGGTGCATCCGGGCGGTTGCCGCGTTGGTCAGGCGGGTATCGGCTTGCAGATGACCCAGCACCGCCCGCACGAGGGCCGCGTTGAAAGGCGACGGTGCGGTTGCAAAGATGAACGGCCGCGCACGGTTGATCAGCGCGTCGATCATCACCCGCGGCCCACAGATCAGACCGCCCGCAACACCCAGACCTTTGCCACATGTGTGCAAGGTCAAAACATCGGCCGTCAGACCATGTGCCAGACCTTTTCCGTTCGGACCAAAAACGCCAGTGGCATGGGCCTCATCCACGACCAGAATGGCCCCGTGTTCGGCGGCCAGGTCGGACAGTGCGGTCAAGGGCGCGATGTCGCCCTCCATCGAGTAGACGCTTTCCACAGCGATCCAGACCTGCCCCGATCCGCCGCTGACCTGCCAATCCGCCAGCACGCGGCGGGCATCCACCACGTTGTTATGGGCAAAGGACCGGGTTTCGGCCCGACCCGTCCGAAGCCCTTCATGGGCGCTGGCATGGACCAGATCGTCATACAGGATCAGATCCCCCGCCGCGGGCAAGGTCGAGAATATCGCCTGATTGGCCTGAAACCCACCGCCCATGAACAAGGCGGCCTCAGCACCAAAAAAAGCTGCGGCCTCTTCCTCCAGCGCCTCATGTTCAGGATGATTGCCGCGCAACAACCGCGATCCGCCTGATCCAAGCGGAACACCTCCCTCAAGCGCCTTTTGCGCAGCGCGGTGCAGCAGCGGCGAGTCCGCCAGACCCAGATAGTCGTTCGAGGCGAAGTCCAGCCCACGCCTCGGGGCCAGCGACCGGCGTCGATGCCGGGCGTCCAGCGTTTCAAGCATCGAGTTCAGGCGACTCAATGCTTTCATTCAGCCGCTTCCGCACAGCTTTGCCCGGCAACGGTTTCGGCCTGCAGCCCCAACTTGGCAAAGAGGATTGCGTCGGTGTCTTCTTCGGGGTTCTCGGCGGTCAGCAGCGTTTCCCCAACAAAAATCGAGTTCGCACCGGCGAAGAAGCACATCGCCTGCAACTCTTCGGTCATGTCGCTGCGGCCAGCGGACAGGCGCACATAGGATTTCGGCATCATGATTCGGGCGGTTGCGATCACACGCACAAAATCGATCGGGTCGATCGGCATGGCATCGGCCAGCGGCGTGTCTTCCTGTGGCATCAGCATGTTGATCGGCACGGATTCGGGCGCTGGTCCCATATTGGCCAGGGTGACCAGCATATCGACGCGGTCGCCGATCTCTTCACCCATTCCCAGGATACCACCTGAGCACACTTTGATCCCCGCTTCCTGGACGCGGTTCATCGTGTCGATGCGGTCTGCAAAAGTGCGGGTGGTGATGACCTCGGGGTAATAGCGCTCAGACGTGTCGATGTTGTGGTTGTAATAGTCCAGCCCTGCGTCGCGCAGGCGAAACACCTGATTGTCGTCCAGCATGCCCAGCGTCATGCAGGTCTCCATGCCCATTTCGCGGACCCCTTCGACCATGGCCACCAGCGCGTCCATGTCGCGGTCTTTCGGCTCGCGCCAGGCCGCACCCATACAGAACCGGGTCGCGCCGCCATCTTTCGCCTTGCGGGCCTCGGTCAGGACGCGCTGAACCTCGATCAGCTTCGAAGCCGACAGCTTCGATCCGTTCCGGGCCGATTGCGAACAATAGGAACAATCCTCGGCACAGCCACCCGTCTTGATCGACAGCAGCTTGGAGGTTTGAATTTTGTTGGGGTCGAAATTCTCGCGATGCGCGGTCTGCGCGCGAAAGAGCAGGTCCATCAGAGGAAGATCATATACGGCCTGCGCCGCCTCGCGGGTCCATGTGGGAGGGGTGTTTTTCATTTTATCGATAATTCTTCCAAAACTCCATGCCTACTTTGTCTAATATCGATAAACCTGAAAAATTCAACTGCTAACTGCCTGGTCGGCGCGGAACCGCCCGACGACAAAGGCTGTTGCAGGGTGTTGAGGCTAAGGGGTCGCGCTCTTGTCCCGCCCTGACCGGCCAGATTAGCGGTTGCATCATTGGTGCGGTTTTCGATGCCGGATATTTCGATCAGAAGCTGCTGAACTTTCAACATGTTGACCTGATAGTCATCCAGATACATCTCGCGGCCGCGAACAAAGTTACCGTCGGCATCAATGCCCGAAACCGTCTTGCCCTCGGGCATAGCCGGGCCGAAACCGATCAACTAGTTCAGGTCAATCGCGGTGGCACCAAGGTTGTTCTTGCCCGAATGCAGTGCCATTGAGAAGCCCTTCAGCTCACCCCAATGCTTGGAAAAGTTGCGCAGCGCCTTGTCGGTGTTCTCGCCAGATTTGATCTTGTCGATGCCCTTGTAGACCGAACCGGCATATTTGAAGGCGGCCTCGGCCAGTGTTTTCTCCCAGTTGGCTTCGACAATACCGGCATAGTTCTGCTTGGGTGAGAGTGTCGTCGAATGCGCAACCGCGCTGAAATTTCCAGATCTACCTCAGACCCGTTGAAATAGGCCAACATCAGTGCCTCGACTTCGGCCGCATTGTTGCCGCCATCGCCTTTGGCTGCCGCTTTTTTTAGGCTGCCATGCAGCACGTGGCGCGCGACCTGACCGGAATACGAAACGGAATTGATCTTGTCGCCTTCATAGCCTTTTACAGTGACCGGAAACGGGCCATAGGCCTGATCGTTCATAGCAGCACCGCTGATCATGTCCGCAGCAACAAGCCTGAAGTGAGTTTGAGCATCGAGAGTTCTCATTCTATCCGACTCTTTTCATCAGTTATTTTTCCTGACCCTTTTAATTGATTATTATCAAGGCGAGTAACCCCCCAATTTTTCAATTTAATAACTGCGTGTAGGAGAAAAACCTGCAGCTTGATACAGTGGAAAACACCCGCTGCAGGGGCAGAATGACCCGTGATATGCCTCAATCGCAATACGGTTTGAGTTTCTGCGCACACCCACCTGTTCTCACCATAGCATCTGTGACAGAAGGGTTGTCATCGTGAAATCCAATCAGGCAACCGGATGTGACCCCAGAAGAACTCGGACCGAGATTGCGATGAAAAACAAAACCGTGCCGGTCAGAACAAACACGTGCCAAATAGTGTTGTGAAAAGGAAGTTGGTCCAGCAGATAAAAGGCAACGCCGACGGTATAGACCACACCACCTGCAATCATCAGCCAGACAACAACCGATGGCAGTTCGCCCAACATGTCAGGTCCGGCCCAGGCTACAGCCCAGCCCATCATCAGATAAAGGACAAGCCCGAACCAGCGAAAACGGACCGGGTCAATCAGCTTCAGTACCGAGCCCAGCGTTGCTGAAGACCACAACCCAATCAATAGCCCCGGCCCCTGCCCGCCCGACAACAGAAGGAACGGCGTGTAGGTGCCAGCAATTTTCACATAGATGCCAGAGTGATCCAGACGGCGCAGCAGATCGGACCATTTGTCGCTTTCAATCATGTTGTAGAGCGCGGAAAATGTCAGCATCAGCAACAGCGTGACGCCATAGACCGAGACCCCCAGAATGGCCTCGGGTTCCGACCGGTGAAAAGTGGTGACCGTGATCAGCAGGGGCACTGCAACAAGGGCCGAAGCGACACCCAACACGTGCACAACCCCGTCGCTCACACGCTCGGCGCGGCTATAGGCTGGACGGATATCTGCAAAAGACCACATAGACTTAACTTAAGCGTCATGGGGATTTCGGGCAAGTAAACGCCCCTCGCGGTCGATCAATGCTATGTGTCAGACCAACGAGTGCGCCGCACCTAAGTGGGGTCATCCCCCGGCTTCGGATCCTTGTATCGGTTCAGATCGAAAATGCCCGCGTGAATCGGTTTCTGCTTTTGAAACAGATCGTGAATCCGGTCGCTCAATGGCCAGAATTCTGGGCTGGTCCGACGCACACCAAATTGCGCCACCACGGCCATGTAGTCGCTTTGCGACTGAATACCTTTCAGCGCCCCGACAAGAGGCTCCAACTGATCCTGTCGGACGTGGAAATAGAAATTCGGATAGCTGCCGATCAGGTCCGGAAGAATTGTCAGGGCATCCGCCTCGGGGTTCCGACGCGCTTTTTCATCGAACAGAAAGGCCACGTTGTAATGCGCCTTGTCATGCACGAGGGTGAATAATGCGGTCTCCCCGTCGCTTTGCTCGACCACCAGAACCGTCAGGTCCGGCAGATATTTCACCCAATCGCCGGTTTGATTGGCCAGATCGCGCAGTGCGTCGACTGGCTGCCCCGGTTGGCACTTTTCTGTCGCGCATCTGTTGATCGGGTCCGTGACCGGCCACAGCCCGTTGCCGTGCTCCAACAAAGTCAGAAGGAATTCCTGTTTCGGCTGATCCGTTTGAAAGGAAATACCGGTAGGGAAACTGTCATCGACCCGGCGGCGGTGCCAATAGGTGTGCAATTCGGCCAGAACGCCTTGGTACCAACTCTCGTGCATCTGCGGCCGGACGTCCCGTGGCATAAAGGCAAGAAAGGTATCCTCGCTCTCCATCCGCAACTCGTCCATGTAAAGCCGCGTGGCCAGTTGATGTTCGACCCGACCGAACACGTCATAGCCCGCCACGAGGTCATAGTAGATGCGCTCAAAAATCGGAAAGTCGATGACCCAAGCGGTTTCGGGGATACCGCCGTGAAACCCGGTCATGGCCGAGGCATTGTCGAAATGCCGAAACACCGTGATCAGCGCGTTGGGATTGGTTCCATCGCCATCCCAGATCGAACCATAGTCGAACCCGGTCTGATACACCGGCGCAGCCCGGTATCGCGCATCCCGGAACTCAAGGTACGCGACCTGATTATTGTGCGAGAACTCCTGCAACATACCCAGCACTCCGGTATCGACCTCGGACACGGGCAGTTCCAGATAGGCGGCACCATCCTGCAGATAGCTCGGGTCGGTGACCGATAAATCCGCATCCGGATCAAGAAAGCTGACCCAGAACCGGTCCTCGATCACGTCAACGGCAGTTTCGCCATGGCAGACGGGGCCGCGAATGAAGCTGCGGACAAAGAACAGCGCGTCATCCAGCAAGAACTGATAACGGCTGCGCGCTGGCATCTCTGTGAAAGTGCTGAACGGGCTGCCGCCTTCCGCGTCCCCAAACGGGGGCAGTTCGGCCAACGTCCAATCGGTGTCGAGAAACAGCTGTTGATAACGCGCCATGCGCTCCGGCCCAAGCGTATAGACCAGATGTTCCTTGTGTACGATCGTTTCCGTGACCTGCTGCAACCGATAGTAAAACGGCGCCGCGCCCGGATCATCGAACGGTCTCCGCGTTGCTATTACGTCGATCTCATCGCCCGGCGGCGTGGTCGAGCGTACCAGTTGGAAGAACCGCCGCGGATCATCGCCTTGGAAATGGAGCCGGGCGAGAAACAGATGCTCGTACAGATACCGGCTCATCAACTGGTTGCGGGGGTCGCTTGTGTTCAGGAACACCTCCCAACCAGCGATCTGAGCCTGGATCGCGTCGGGAATGGCGGGCGGGTTGGATGGCGAGGCCACACCGCCACGTGCCCAGCCCATGAGCGACTGAAACTCGGCCTCTGCTAGTGGTGCTGTTCCATAGGGCATACCCGCAAGCGGATGGGCCTTGCTGAACGCGTCAAACTCATCCGAGGTGGGGCAGACCAGAGGGCGGTCGATTGCCAAACCAAGTTGCGCAGGAAGGGGGGCGTCAGCCGGCAGAGGGTTCTGGCGAGCCAACTCCAGATACCGCTCAAGCAAACCTGGTTTCTGCCCGCGAAGGACGGTATGAAACCCCAGACCCCGCCATTCCGGAACGGTCTGTGCGTCGATCCCCAGTCGGGTGGGTTGGGCATCCTCCAAACGCTTGGTGTGATATACGGCCTCTTTGCTGGCCCCGCGCAACATCCCCGCCGGTGACGTCAGTTTCAACTGACATGGCGCGTCATAACAACTGTGGCAAACGACACAGCGGCGATCCATGATCGATTTCACCTCGGCCCATGTCTGGTTCTGCGCCCGAGCCGCAAACGGGTAAGCGCAAAGCAGGCACATCAGCAGCGTCGTCTGCAACAGCAGTCGAACTTTGTGCATCTGCGTCCCTCCCCTGCCCGACTTCGGACATCATCCCCCGTAACCTGCCAATATCTTTGCAGTTACGAGGGGCTTTAGGCAAGAAACGCGACCGGGCGGACCTACACGACTTGACGTCAGCCGATGTGATAACCCGGTGTTGATTGCGCGATTTCGGCTTCCTCATCGGTCATGCCCACCGAAATGTCGCCGAACAAAGGTGTGCTCAGGTACCGCTCACCCGTGTCAGGCAGCATACACAGGACAGAAGCGCCGGGTTTGGCCTGTTCGGCGATTTCCATGGCCACGGCAAATGTCGCACCGCCGGAAATACCGGTCAGAATCCCCTCTTGGCTGGCCAGTTTCTGGGCCCATTCAACACCCGCCGGGCCGGGCACCGGGATCAGCTGATCGAAGTATCTGTTGTCGATGGATTCCTGAAGGACCGAGGGGATGAAATCCGGCGTCCAGCCCTGAATCACATGCGGTTCAAACGCCGGGTGGCTGGCAACGGGATCGTTGTCCTTGCCCCGCTCGGTCGCAATACCACTGCCCACCAGCTGCGCGTTGGCAGGCTCGGTCAGGATGATCTTCGTATCGGGCCACTCGGCACGCAGAACACGCGAGACACCGGTGATCGTGCCGCCGGTCCCATAGCCGGTCACGAAGAAATCCAGCGGCTCCCCGTTGAAATCGCCCAATATTTCCCGCGCGGTCGTGGCGGCGTGAATCTCGGCATTGGCCGGTGTTTCGAACTGGCGCGCCAGGAACCAGCCGTGTTTTTCGGCCAGTTCGGCGGCCTTGCGATACATGCCAAAGCCTTTTTCTTCCTTGGGTGTCAGCACGACCTTGGCCCCCAGCATCCGCATCAATTGACGGCGTTCGGTGGAAAAGCTCTCGGCCATTGTGACGACCAGAGGGTAACCCTTTTGCGCACAGACCATAGCCAGACCGATGCCGGTATTGCCACTGGTCGCCTCGACCACGGTTTGACCGGGCTTCAGGGCCCCGCTGCGCTCGGCGGCCTCGATGATATTGACCGCAAGGCGATCCTTGACCGAACCGGCGGGGTTGAAGGCCTCGAACTTCACGAACAGATTGACGCCTTCGGGCCCCAGATTATTGATGCGGATCGTGGGCGTGTTGCCGATCGTGTCGAGCACGCTGTCATAAATACGGCCATTGCCCGAGGTGGTTCTGAGCTTTGAGTCGGTCATCGGAAATCCTCACTTGATCACAGGTGCAATCCCATCTTTCTAACCTGCGTCCGGGTCAATGTCCCGAACCCTTTCTGTAAGCTCGGGCTAAAGATCCAAAATCACCTCGTTTGTTCCTTCAGCGGGTACGGCGCAACAGATCAGCACCTCGTCTTCGGAATGATCCGCCGTCGGCTCAGTGCGATAGGCGATTTTACCGGCGATTTTGCGCGTCAGGCAGCTGCCGCAAGACCCCGAGCGACAAGAGAAAGATGGCGCCAACCCCTCAGCCTCAGCAGTTTCCAACAGCGTCGGCCCGTCTTTCACCCAATTCACCTTGTTCCCGCTGGCCTTGAAGATAACCTGGGCCGCCTCGGGCTGTGGTTTGGGTATGGCACCATCACCAGGACGCCGTTTCAACGCCGCAGGGCCAAAGCTTTCGGCGAATATCCGATCGTCCCTTGCACCCAGTTCGCGAAGCATGTCGTAGACGGCTTGCATGAAGGACGGCGGACCGCAGAGAAAGAAATCGTAGTCGTCCAAGGGCAGCGTGTCGCGGATCAGCGCGGGTGTGATGTAGCCTGCGGTATCAAAATCCACCCCTGCCTGCTTGCCCTTTTCGGGCCGCGAGATGACCGACACATAGCGGATCTTGCCATCGCTTGTCGCCTCGGCCCGGCGCAAATCCGTATGAAAGGCCCGCTGCGCCACGGTCTGCGCTGCGTGGAATACGGTTAGCCTGCGGGTGTGTCGGGTGCGCACACCTTCGTTCAGGACGTGGCGCATCATCGACATTATCGGCGTGATACCGACCCCTCCGGCAAACAGAACCGCGGGGCGGGGCTCGGCCGCGTTCAGATAGAACTGACCCTTGGGGGCCTGAACCTCTACAAGGTCTCCGATCGAAAGAGTGTCGTGCAAATGGTTCGACACGGTGCCGCCGGGCTCGCGTTTGACCGAAATCCTGTAGCTGGAATCGCCCGGAGCAGAGGACACTGTGTAGGTGCGGGTCGCTGGCGTCTTGCCGTCAGGCCGCACGCGGAGCGTCAAGAACTGCCCCGCCTCAAAGGGCAACAGGGGCAAACTGTCCGTAGGCACAAGTTTAAAGGACCGGATCGCCTCGCTTTCATCGCGCACCGAGGAGACTTGCAGAGATCGCCACTGGTGACGCTGCATTTCAGCTTTTCGCCGGGCTTCGGCAGACTTCCAGTCATCGGCCATCAGGCTGTTGGGTGAAAACTCCAAAAACTCGGCCCGGAACGGCAACGCATCATGGATGCGTCGCCCCTGGTCCAGATGAAACCACCAGCCTCGGCTTGCACCGTTGAAGGTCGCAATTTCGGGATGGTCTTCACCCAGAACCTCAACCGTTCCAGTCAGCATCAGCAGATCGCCGGTCCGATAATCAGGAAACAGCAGACCTGCCCGTGGGTTTACAAGGAAATTGCCCAGCGTGTTAAAGAAGTTGTTACCGGCAAAGTCGGGCACCAGCAGGCTGTTGCCCTCGACCTTGACGAAACCGGGGCGCCCGCCCCTGTGCGACACGTCCACGCCTGAGTGTTCGGGCGTATCGGCGGAACTTGCCACGTAGAACGAATTGGCGGTAGAGATCATTTGCCGAGCCTGCGCATCCAACGCTGAAAACCGATCGCTGGCGGGGCGGGCAATATCGACCTCGGGTTCTCGGACGAACGTCACATCAAGGGTTTGAATATACTGCGGGCAATTCCCAAAAGACTGCACCACATCCAGCGAAAAGCCGCCCTCATCAACAAGACGCACGGTGGCATTCATGCGGTTGCGGCGCCGCGTGGACAGCTCCAACCCCACCACCCCGATAGGCGCGCCGGTTTGCAACGCAGCGCCCAACGGGTCGTCATCCAAAAGCCGGACCCTGACATCAAGCTGCCGGTCTTGCGGCGTGCTGACGAACCCCGGTCTGCCCGATACCATGGACGCCCAAGGCCAACCATCGGAAGTGACGCTGCCCAAGACGATGAATGGAAGCTGGCCAAAGAACTCCCGATGCTGATCGGGCATATAGGGGCGGATAAAGTCCCGACCCACTTGCTCCATCTTTTCCCGTTTCCCCACGCGCGACTGCATGGCTCGCTCACCTGCGTGAAAGGGCGATTTATCAACGGTGGCAGAAACACTCATGGCGAACCTCACGTGTCGGGAACAGGGGCCGGTTGCGCCGAGGCGCGACCGGGCAAGCTTGGGGTCAGGCGGCGTTCAGACCAGCCGCCGTGCGAGGCATCGGCACAAAGCCGTCGAGAGCCTCGACATTTGTCAGCAGGCGACGAACATTTGCATAGGGTTCCAGCGACACGCCGCCCTCGGGCGCGTGCGCGGTGTAGCTGTAGATCGCGACATCCGCGATGGTAGGCGCGTCGCCGACCAACCAATCCCGCCCTTCCAGATGCGCGTCCAGCTTTCCCAAAACCTTGGCGGCAGTGGCATGTGTGAAATCCACGTCCAGCGGCGCGTTGAACACGGTGATAAGCCGCGCGGCAGCAGGGCCGAAGGCGATCTCGCCTGCGGCGAGCGTCAGGAATTTCTGCACCTCGGCTTCAAGCACCGGATCTGTTGGCAGATAAGATGGTGCATATTTCCGGGCCAGATAGACCAAGATGGCATTGCTGTCGCTGACAACCACGTCACCGTCTTCCAGTACCGGCACCTGCCCTGCGGGGTTCAACGCCAAAAACGCATCGCCCTTGTGTTCACCTCCGACCAGATCAACATCGATGACGTCGTGCTTGATACCGGCAAGGCTGGCGAACAGAACCGCGCGGTGGGCATGGCCGGATAACGGGAAACTGTGAATTCGGATGGTATTGGACATCTGGTAACTCTTTCTCTGACTGAAGGGGTTCGGCTGAGGATCAGCATCTGGCACCAGACATAAATTGATTTTATCAAGGCGATAATATACCTATCTGATGAATTACTATGAACACGGCGTAGATAATGGATACAATCCAGGGCATGAGGGCCTTTGCGGCCGTGGCAGCGCATTCGTCCTTCACCGAAGGCGCGCGGCAGATTGGCATTAGCACCAAGCTGGCCAGCAAGTATGTCGGCCAACTCGAGGACCGCCTGAACGCCCAGCTGTTCAACCGCACCACCCGCAACGTCACCCTGACCGATACTGGACGCGCCTATTACGAACGCTGCTTGCCGCTGTTGGAGCAGTTCGATGAACTGGAAGGCCTTGTCCAGCAACGCCAATCCGAACTGGCTGGCCGTATCCGGATCACCGCACCAACCGGGTTCGGGTCGGCGGAACTGATCCATATGTTGAAACCCTTTCAGACCGAACATGCAAAGGTCTCGATCGAACTGCACCTGTCGGATCACCATGTCCCGATGGTCGAGGAAGGCTATGATCTGGCTATTCGGTTTGGCGTCCTGAAAGACTCGAACCTTGTAGCCCGTAAACTCATGAATATGCGGATCGTATGCTGTGTGTCGCCGGGCTATCTGGCAGATTACGGAACCCCGAAAGACCCCGCGGCACTGGCTTCGCACAATTGCCTGTTGCAAACCACCGGCAGCAACATCGACCACTGGACCTTCAAGGGTTCGGACGGGGAGTATTCGGTTCCGGTGTCCGGCAATTTCCGCGCAAACTCGCCGCGCGCCGTGGCCCATATGGCTGCCGATGGGCTGGGGATCGGACGCATTCCCCTGTACACTGCACAGCCGTTCCTGAACGCGGGAAAACTGCAACTTATTTTCGAAGCGCAAGAAGCGGTTTCGCTTGGCCTTTATGCCGCCTATCCGCAAAATCGCCATCTAACCGCCAGGATACGGGCGTTGATCGACTTTCTGGCGGCAGAGATGCGAGGAGCTTGAAGCTCGCTTATCTCAAATCCCAGTGAGGCACTTAAATCAATACATTTGCTATGGTTGCCAAATCACCTACCTATCAATTGATAGATGACGCAATCAGTGTTTCTGTCCAGGCGTTTTAACCCCTGTACTTCTCAGCTGAAAGGATCGTTTCCATGGAACTCAACTCGGACTTCTCTTCCCGCGTCGTTGTTCACTCTGATCAGCTTGAGTGGCAGGCCTCGCCCATGACGGGCGTGGATCGGCGCATGTTGGACAGGATCGGGGGCGAGGTCGCCCGCGCTACCACTATTGTGCGCTTCGCGCCAGGCAGTCAGTTCTCGGCCCACACTCATACGGGAGGTGAGGAGTTCATCGTGCTGGACGGCGTATTTCAGGACGAACACGGAATTTCCCTGCCGGGACCTATGTATGCAACCCGCCGACCAGCCAGCATACGCCGGGCTCGAAACCCGACTGCACCATCTTCGTAAAACTCTGGCAGTTCGACATGGACGACCGCACCTAGTTTCACAAAAAAATGGAGGATGAGTTGGCCGCCGCAGTGAATGGCGTAGCCGCTACGATCCTTCACAAGGACACACGCGACGAGGTCACCTAAAGCCACCTGGGCGCGGGCGCGGCCCTGACTTCCAACGCACCTGGTGGAATTGAATTGCTGGTTATCGACGGGTCAATCACCACCGAAGGCGACCAACTAAAAAAGAACGGCTTGTTACCTCTTCCCCTAGGCCAAGCCCTGTCGGCCATAGCAGGCCCAGATGGGGCGAAGGTCTGGATGAAAACCGGGTACCTACGCTATGCCCGCGCACTGCAGATCCAGGTGATTGCATTCACTTGCTCGGGAAATACAAAACCGGGCTGCAGTCTGACAGACTAAAAGGCTCGCATCGAAACGGAAAAGGCATGAAGCCGCATGGTCACCGACACCAAAACCGCTTTGCTGGACGTTGCGGAACGCGCCGCCCGCGCGTGCGGGTTTGACGGGTTCAGCTATGCTGATCTAGCCGAGGCCATCAGCATCCGCAAAGCGTCGCTCTACTTATCATTTTCCCACCAAGGCCACGCTGACCGCCGCGCTGATAAACAGATACCATGCGAAGCCTGAGGCAGAATGCCGGGAAACCGAAGCCACCCACGACACCGGGGCCGAACGCTTGCGAGCGCTGATCCGGCTATACCGAGATGCCTGAACGACAGCAAAACCCTGTGCCTGTGTGTGTCGCTGATCAGCAGTCGCGAAAGTCTGTCGGACGAGGTCATCGAAAAGACCAAAAGTTTCCGTGCCATGATGGCGGGGCGGATCGAGGCGGTCTTTGCACTCGGAACTACAGACAAGTCGATCTCAGGCGTCGCACATCCGACCTCGGAAGCTAGCGCTGCTGGAAGGGGCGCACCTGTCCGCCCGCGCAGAATAGAATGTGCAGACCTTTGACGAGGCCGTGGTCGTGCTGAAATCCCGCTGTTGATGCCGCTTCCGCGTTAAGCGCTATTTCTTACCGGCCACGATCCGATCAAGAATAAGCGCACAGAACAGGATCGCCAGACCAGCCAGAATGCCCTGCCCCGCCGCCGCGTATTGCAGCGCCTCCAAAACATCTTCGCCCAGCCCCTTGGCTCCGATCAGCGAGGCAACGACGACCATGGCCAGCGACATCAGAATGGTCTGGTTCACACCCGCCATGATGGTCTTGTGCGCCAGCGGCAGATCCACGCGCCACAACAGGTATCGTGGTGTAGCGCCGAATGCCATCGCAGCCTCACGCACGGTTTCGGGCACCTGTTGCAGGCCCAGAACGGTGAAACGGATTACCGGAGGGCTGCCGAAAATCATGGTGGCAACCACGCCCGCCGGTTTGCCCGACCCGATGAATGCCACCACCGGGATCAGATAGACGAAGGACGGCATCGACTGCATGAAATCCAGAATGGGCCGCACGATGGCAAAGGCACGCGGACGGCGGGCACAATAGATTCCCAGCGGAATGCCTAATGTAATCGAGATCAGCGCCGCCGCCCCCAGCAGCGCAATCGTGGTCATCGCCTTTTCCCAGAAATCCAGCAAACCCAGATAGGCCAACGCCGCCCCGGTGAAGATCGCTACGCGCGCTCCGGCGGACAGGTAGGCCAGCATGATGATCACCAGCGCCACGACTGGCCAGGGGGTATCGACAAGAACCACCTCGATCCAATCCAGAAGGGTGCGCATTCCATAGGTCAGCCCGTCGAAAAAGCCACGACCGGCAGTTTTGGTCCATTCGAACACTGCCTGCACACCGTCGCCTACGTTTAGACGCCAGTCGCGGTTGGTCGGAAAGGTCTTCAGCACTGCCAGGGCATCAGGTTGCGCAAACTTGATCATCGACAGGATCACGACCACTCCGGTCAAGGCCGAGGCAACGATCAGTCGGGGCAACGACCATCCATGCGCAACGCTCGGGTCCGAGCGCCAGCGTGCGAACTGGCCCTCAAGCGTCCAGTTGGCCAGCGACGCCGCTAGAAACTTGACTGCTAGCAGCAGGATGATCCCGATTGCGAGATAGGTCAGGCCGGTTGAGTCCGCGCTTTTGGCGGCATCCTGCGCTCCGGCCAGGGCACTCTCCAGCGACTCTGCCGCACGTTTCAGGGACTCCAGCGACGCGGCCCCGGATTGTTCTGCCGCCGCGATCTGTTGACGCCGCAACTCAAGTGTCTGCTCAATCTGCTCTGCCCGTTCGCGGAACTCACGTCCCAGATCGCCAAACAGGCCAAGTCCGATCTGGATGTAGGCCAACGTTTCCAGCAGCAAGAACCCCAGAAACCATGACCAGAGCCCCCTGGCCCCGAACCAGATTGGCCCCAGGAGCGCTGCCGCCTTGTTCAGAGTGAAGCGATAGCCTGGCGCCTGCATCATATAGGCAAAAGTTTTCTGGTAGTAGGATTGCCCCTGCCCCACGAAATCTCCGATCAGGCCATTTAGGCGGTCGGCGGTTTCCGGTTGGATCTGTTGCATATCAACATGTTTCATAGCGGTCCCCTTATGCCTGGCTGTCTTGAATCGCACGGATCAGGCCCGCACGGTTGATCACACCCACGGTCTTGCCGTCCTGCGTCACCGCCACGACTCCGTGGCCGTCCACACATAGGTTCATCAGATCTGACAGATCCATATCCGGATGGGCCTCTTTCGCGTCGTCGGGCACTTCGCCGTGATGCGCTTCGAACTCGTCGACCGGTTTCATCACTGCATGAGCGAAGATCATGTTGAGCTTGGAGATCCCCGCCACGAAATCCGCCACATAATCGTCAGCGGGATTGAGGATGATCTCTTCCGGTGTGCCGATCTGCACGATGCGCCCGTCCTTCATGATCGCAATGCGATGGCCGATGCGGATCGCTTCGTCGAGGTCATGGGTGATGAACATTGTGGTCTTGTTCAGCTTGTGGCTCAGATCCATGAACTGATCCTGCAACTGCTTGCGGATCAGTGGGTCGAGCGCCGAGAACGGCTCATCCATCAGCAAAATCTCCGGGTCGGCAGCGATGGCCCGGGCCAGACCCACGCGCTGCTGCATCCCGCCCGACAGCTCATGGGCGTATTTATCCTCCCAGCCATTTAGCTCGACCAGTTCCAACACCCGGTCGGCTTCTTCCCAACGACGGGCTTTGCCTGTGCCACGTATTTCCAGCGGCATCGCAACGTTGTCACGCACAGTACGGTGGGGCATCAGGCCGAAGTTTTGGAACACCATTGCGACACGGCGGTTACGCAGGTCGCGCAGGCCCTCATCATTCAGGCCCATCACATCATCACCGTCCAGATAGATATGACCATCGGTCGGCTCCAGCAGACGGTTCACATGGCGTACAAGGGTCGATTTGCCCGAACCTGACAGGCCCATGACACAGAACAGCTCACCCCGTTCGATCTCGAAACTTGCATCGGCCACTCCAACAACGCAGTTGAAGCGATCCAGCACCTCGGCCTTGCTCAGTCCTTCACTGTGGATGGCGTTCAAAGCCTCTTGCGACCGTGCGCCGAATACTTTCCAAACGCCTTTTGCATCGATTGCGATTTCCGCTGTCATATCGGCCCCACCGCTGTTGATTGTGTTGAGTGGTGCCCCCGGAGACCCGGGGGCAAATTGGCTTTAGTTGGTGGTCAGGCCCAGCCAGCCGTCGATCGTGTCGCCATTGGCGGCGATCCATTCGGCCACGACCTCATCGGTGTCACGGCCCTTGACCACAACCTCGTAGGTCAAACCGCTCAGCTCACCCGCATCCATGTCGATATTGGCTAAGAACGAAGCCGCCGCCGGGTTGCGCTGCTCCAGCGATTTCGAATGCGCAACTGTCACGGTTTTGACCGGCTCGCCAGTGCTGACATGCGATTTGTTGTACCAGTCCGCGTCCTGATCCGGCTGCACCATTTTGTAGGTAGCCGCGTCATGCTCGGGCTCTTCCAGAATAGTCACGTCATATAACGCATGGACGTAATGCGGCGCATAGCAGTAGAAGGCCGCGCCTTTCTGCTGGTCGATCTGATCCTTCAGCCGCGAATAGAACACGGTTTCATCTTCGGTAGTCGGCGTCAGAAAGGTCTCTATCCCGTAGTCGCGCACCCGTACCTTGAACGTGTTGGTTGAGGCCCAGCCGGATGCACCAACCCACACTTCTCCCAGGCCGTCACCATCCGAATCGAACAGTTCCTGCGCCATTGGCGTGGCCAGATCGTAGATGGATTTGATGTTGTGATCATCTACCATGTAGTTCGGCACGCAAATCCCGGCACGGCCCTCATAACTGCCAGAGGACAGTGCCACGGTACCTTTCTGATCGACATATTCATCCGTGAACGAGGACTGGTTCGGCAGCCAGACATCCGGGTGCACGTCAATATCCCCGCGCCCGCCATCCATGGCCGCAAAGATCACCGCATTGGCGCCGGGGGCATAACCGACCTCACCGCCAAGACGGGTTTCGATGACCTGACCAATCACCCGGCTCATGATCTTGGCGCCGGGCCAGCTGGGCTCACCCACCATGACCTTTTCTTGTGCCATCGCCGTTGTTGCGCCCAAAGTCAGGGCCAGAGTTGCGGTCAATGTGAGTTTCTTCATAGGTCTTCTCCCATAGCGTTGAGTTACATGCGCATCAGGCGCGCGCCCGCTTGCGTTGCGGGTCTATGAATGGAATGTCAGAGACGGAGGCTTTCAGGCGTTTCATCCGCCCGTCGAGCTGGCCGATCTCCAGTTGGGTTCCGTTATCCGCGTGTTCGACCGACAGCCTTGCCATTGCAATCGCGTGTTCCAGCATCGGTGAGCGAGTGGCCGAGGTGACCACACCCACCTGCCGCTCACCCGCAAAAATCGGGGCACCATGTCGGGGCAGATCATCGCAGCCTATCAACAGCCCTTTGAGTACCCGGCGCGGCTCGCGCGCATTGCGTTCCAGCGCGGCCTTTCCGGTGAAATCGGATTTATTCAGGTCAACGGCAAAGCCCAACCCGGCCTCAAACGCATCCACGCCCGGCGCGAACTCAGCGTTGGCCGCGGCCAAACCGGCCTCAATCCGGATGATGTCCAGCGCGGCCAAGCCCATCGGGGTGATCCCGAATTCTTCACCGGCGGCTATCACCGCGTCCCAGATCGCAACAGCGTCGGATTTGGAGCAGAAAATCTCGTACCCCAATTCCCCGGTATAACCCGAGCGGGACAACATGAAAGGCGCGCCCTCGCGGTCGTTCAGCCGCGCGACCGTGACACCAAACCATTTCAGATGGTCCAGCGATGGCACGTGCGGTTGCGTAAAGGCAATTTTGCGCAACAACTCGCGCGATTTAGGCCCTTGGATGGCCAGGTTCGGCATCGCGCCACGCAACGCGTGGACACGCACTTGCAGGCCGCGCGCGTCGGCCAGTTCCTGCAACGTCCGCCCACTTTCTTCGGCCCCGCAACACCAACGGAAAATCTCTGGCGCAAGGCGGAACAAGGTGCCATCATCGATGACCGAGCCACTTTCGTCGCACATCAAGGTATAAGACCCGCGCCAGACCGGCAGTTTCGCCACGTTGCGCGTAGTGGCCAGTTGCATCAGCGCCTCGGCATCCGGGCCGACGATGTCGAACTTGCGCAGACCGCTCATATCCTGCACGGTCACAGCTTCACGGCAGGCCCAGTATTCACCCAAAGTACCATGGGCAGGGTAGCTGACGGGAGCCCACAGATCGCGCGCCGGGGCAAAATGCTGGGTCAGCGGGGCAAGACGGTCGTGAAAGGCGGACTCCTGACTGATCGACATGGGGGCATCTTCCTTTTCACGATAGGCAACCGCGCGGCGGATAGGTGTTTTGGCGCGGTAGATGCGCACATGCACATCGGTCGGGTTCCAACCGTTGATCGGATCGATATCATCGGGACAGGCGGTCGAGACGCAGACCAGATCCTCAAGCGCGCGCATGGTCACATAGTCTCCGGGCCGCGAGTAGGATTCCTCGGTCAGAATGTGATGCGTTGCCGGGTCGATCCATGTGTTCCAGAAGAAGTTGATCGCAGGCCACGCCGAGCGCCGCGCTACGCCATAAGGTGCCAGTGCGTTCGACATGTTGTCAGAACAATTCAGATGACCGGGGAAGCCCCGCTCCTCATAACCACGCGCGGTGCAGGCCAGACCAAATGTGTCATGCCGCCCGCAGGTATCCTGTACGACGTTCAGCAAGGGCCGCATCTCGCGGTCGAAAAACTTGTCCAGCAAACCGGGGCCGGGGTAGGCGCGTCGCACCATCGACCGGGTGGCGGTCGAGTCGATCATCCACTCGGCCCCCCGGTCCAAACCATCGGACCGCAGCGCCATGAAATCGGAGCATTGCTGCCCCTCGA
Organism: Ruegeria sp. AD11(2025); assembly: GCF_056542405.1. Lineage (NCBI taxonomy): Bacteria > Pseudomonadati > Pseudomonadota > Alphaproteobacteria > Rhodobacterales > Roseobacteraceae > Ruegeria > Ruegeria sp. AD11(2025). The sequence continues at coordinate 207,811 of NZ_JBQFZU010000005.1, forward strand.
CATCAATGATCTGAACGAATTCCCCCGCCTTAAGCTCATAGGCGATGGCGCTGCCCCGCGGCACGGTGAATTCATCCCGCGCGTCTCCCAGCAGGGGGGGCAAATGCGGACCTCTCGAAGCTGTAGGTTTATGTCGGACCGTGACACAATCAGTATTTGCGCCCTTGATCAAAGCCGAAGCCGCCACGGGCCGGATGGCCCAGACGGTTACCTTCTGATCCGTTCGCAGGATCAACGGCTCGGCGGTCTGACACAGTTGGTGACCGGAAACGGGTAGCCCCCCGCCCTGCGCCTCGATCCAGCCAGTAAAACCGGCGCTGTCAAAATCAGCGCAATTGATCTGTGTGTTCGCCGCCAATCCCAAAGCTTCGTGAGTGGCCTGCCCGTCCTCGGTGAACACTGCCAGTTCCAGCGGTTGACCCGAGCCGAGGCCTTCCAGCGACAGCAAATCCCCAGGCATCATTGTCAGCCGAACCGTCTCTCGCGGGGCCAGCTTGTGCGTCCGCGTGCCCGAGGCCTTTGGGAACCCCGGAAACCGGCGGCCGGGGCTGTCCAGCCCGGTATTCGTGAACGCATGTAAGACCGAAGATTCCTGCATAGTGGTTTCAGATTCTTGCTATGTAACTAGTTACAGAGCTTGCTGAAACTAGTTACATATGTCAACTCTTTCCTTAATGATCAGCAAAACGGATGCAAAAACCGGTGACGCAAAAAGCCCCTGAGCCCAAAAAACGCGCAAATCTCAGAGATGTAGCAAAAGTCGCGGGCGTATCGGTCGCCACGGTGTCCCGGGTCCTGAATGAGCCCGGCGTGGTAAAGAAAGACACGCTGGAAAAGGTTCAGGCCGCAATTGCCCGGCTTAAATTCGTTCCCAGCGCTGCCGCGCGGGCGATCAATTCCGGACGAACCCGGTTTGTCGGAGCGTTGGTGCCCACTCTGGACAACGCGATCTTTGCCCGCTTCCTTGCAGCACTCGAACGCACCTTGTCTGAAAACCAGCTGTCTCTTGTTGTGGCCACAACCGACTCAGACCCGGATATCGAGGCTGAAAAAGCGAAAAGCCTGGTGGATATCGGGGCCGAAGGCCTGATCATCACCGGTGCCACCCACAGCGCCGCGTTTCATGATCTGATCGAGCGGACAATGCTGCCGACCATCATCACCTCTTTCTACGATGCAGAAAACCCGCTGCCGACCATCGGATATGACAACGCAGGCGCAGCGCAACTTGCCTTGCAGCATCTGATTGATCTGGGTCACCAACACATCGCGGTTGTGCATGGCCCCACACATGACAATGACCGGACCCGGGCACGCCTGTCCGGTTTACGTGCCTTGCCCATGGCCGGTGAGCTGACAACGTTCGAGACAGGTATCAGCCACCGGGGAGGGGCTGAGATAGCCAGAAAGATATGCGCCCTGCCCCAGAAGCCGGACGCCATTCTAAGCCTGTCGGACGTCGTCGCGCTTGGTGTCTTGTTTGGGCTTCAGTCCGAAGGCCTTTCCGTGCCCGGCGATGTTTCACTGGTCGGGATTGACGATTTGCCCAGCTCCGCCGCAGCAGTACCTTCCATCACAACGGTGCACCTGCCCGTGACCCAAATGGGCGAACGCGCGGCGGTCGCTCTGGCAAACTGGATATCGGAACAGAAAAGGCCGGGGTCGGAACAACTTGAGGCGCGATTGATCGAACGGCAATCGGCCATTTCTCGCAAAACCAGCTAGGTGGCACTGCCTTCGCCGTAGTTCCGGGCCTTGGACATCTTGCCGATGCCTGGGTTGAACGAGTTGGTCGGATCACAGCACTTGTAGTGCGCCGCCAGATCAGGCTTGGCTTTGTAAAGGTGCCCAACATTGTGCTCAGCCGGGTATTCCGCGCCGCGCTGATCGAAGAGTTCCAGCATCGCTGCTTTCAGCGCCTTTGGGTCGGCACCCTTTTTGACCACGTAGTCCTGATGCATCACATGGCACATGAAATGGCCGTAATACAGCTTGTGAACCAGTTTGCCTTCAATCTCGGGCGGCAATTTCTCCAGCCAATCCTGATCGTTGCGGCGCAGCGCGACGTCCAGCGCGATAATATCTTCGACTTCATTCGCGTGGATCGCCATATAGCGCACGGCGGCACCAGCGGCGGCAAAGCGGTGCAGACCTGCAATCTTGGCTTCACGCGCCGTGCATTCGAAGAAATCCGCATCACGGCCCTTCAGGAGTACGGGCAGCCAATCCCCGGCCTCTGCGATGCCGTCATCCTTCATTTTCAGGATCAGGTGATGCTCGTAGCGGTCACGGAACTCTATCATCCGTTTCGGCAGAACCCGCGGCCAGATTGAGACAGCCGCCTGCATGAACCGGTCGGTAAAATTGCGTAGGAACGGGATACGCCGCAACCGCGCATCGACGGCGCCCTTCATGGCAAAGAACATTGGCAGCCGGTCAGTGCCCAGCTTGTCGATCATGACAACCGTGTCCTTGCCATAACGCGCGGTGATGTCGAATACCTCGCGCTGCATGTATTCGGCGGATACCGGCAGCGAGTTGAATTCGGACAGGATATGCCGACGTAACGCAGCCAGATCGTCGGAACTGTTACTGCCGATGTAAAAGACCTTTTCGGCTTCGTTCTTTGGGAAGGTGTCGAGGCGCACGGCAAAGACCGCCATCTTTCCAGCCGACCCGGCGGATTCGAACAACTTGGCCTTGTCCGCATTGAACCGCGCCGGAGTTTCGGCATCCACGTCCCGCACGATCTGCGCGTAATCACTGGCCGAGGCGCGTTTGTTCGTTGCCCCCGGGTTGCGGTCAAACTTACCGGCATCCAGGCTGGACAGTATTTCTTCGGGCGTGTTGCCCAGATCAATGCCCAGGTGGTTCACCAGTTCCAACTCGCCTGCTTCAGTGATCTGCGCGTAAACCGAAAGTTCGGTATAGACCGGCCCGCGCTCAACCAGCGACCCGCCCGAGTTGTTGCACACACCACCGACAATCGACGCGCCGATACAAGACGACCCAATCACCGAATGCGGCTCTCGCCCCAGCGGGGCAAGCATTTTCTCCAAAGCAAAAAGCGTGGCACCGGGAAAGCTGACGATCTGTTCACCATTGTTCAGCGGCACCAGAGCATCCATGCGGCGGGTGTTGATCAGCACCACGTCGCGGTCATAGCTACCCGAAGGGGTCGAGCCTTCGGTCAGACCCGTATTGGCGGCCTGCATGATGACGATCTTGTCAGCGGCCACGCAGGCCTGCAGCACTTTCCATTGTTCCAGCAGGCTGCCCGGCTGAAGGACACACAACGCCTCGCCCTCACCCGAGCGGAAACCGCGACGGAACCGCTCTGTCGCGCGTTTTCCGGTCAGGACGTGGCGCGCCCCAACGATGGAACGAAATTGCCGGATCAGTTCATCATTGGTCATGGCAGCCTTCTTTCCGGTTTAGGTGGTGCGGAAGCGTATATTCCCGCGGTTCAGTTGGTCGATGCTAGTGACGCCCATCAGTTTCATGTCGCGCTCGATCTCGGCCCGCATCAGGCCCAGAGCACGTTCGACACCCGCCTGCCCTGCTGCGGCCAGCGGATACAGGTAATGCCGACCGACACCAACCGCCTTGGCGCCCAGCGACAGCGCTTTCAGAACATGGGTGCCACGCTGAATACCGCTGTCCATCATAACGTCCAGCTTGTCGCCAACCGCGTCCACAATTTCGGACAATTGGTCGAAAGGCGTGCGCGAGCCGTCCAGCTGGCGACCACCGTGGTTCGACAAGATGATACCGGTGCAGCCGATCTCGGCGGCGCGTTTGGCATCATCGACGGTCATGATGCCCTTGAGGCAGAACTGCCCGTCCCAGTCGCGCACCATCTGCGCCACGTCGTCCCAGTTCATCGACGGGTCAAGCATGTCAGTGAAGTAACCACCGATAGAGCTGGCACCGCCGCCCATATCCACATGTTCCTCCAACTGCGGCAGGCGGAATTTCTCGTGTGTGACATAATTGATGCCCCACATCGGCTTGATCGCAAACTGGATCATGCCGCCCAGCGTCAACCGGAACGGGATCGAAAAGCCGGTGCGCAGATCACGTTCCCGATTGCCGCCGGTAATGCTGTCGACGGTCAGCATCATCACCTCGACACCCGCCTCTTTGGCGCGCTGCATCATCGCCGTGTTCAGGCCGCGATCCTTATGGAAGTAGAACTGATAGACCTGCGGGTTTTTGTGTTTTTTGCGCAGCTCTTCCAAAGACACGGTGCCCAACGAGGACACACCGAACATGGTGCCAAATTTCTCGGCCGCCGCCGCGACGGCGCGTTCACCCTGATGGTGAAACAGACGCTGCAAAGCGGTGGGCGAGCAGTAAACCGGCATGTCCAGTTTCTGCCCCATTACCGTGACGGACATATCCACGTCAGACACACCGCGCAGAACCGAGGGCAGCAGGTCGCAGCGGTCAAACGCATTGGTGTTTTCCCGATACGTCACCTCATCATCAGCACCCCCGTCGATGTAGTTGAAGATCGGCCCCGGCAGCCGTTGCTTGGCCAGCCGCCGGAAGTCGTGGAAGTTATGGCATTGGTTCAGACGCATCGGAACGGCTCCTTAATAGGCGACCGAAGGCAGCCAGGTGGCAAGGGTCGGCCACAGGAAGACCAGCGCCAGACCGGTCAGCTGCAGCAGCACGAACGGGATGATGCCCTTGTAGATGTGCGTCAGCTTGATCTCGGGCGGGCAGACGCCTTTCAGATAGAACAGGGCGAAGCCCACCGGAGGTGTCAGGAAGCTGGTTTGCAGTGTCACCGCGACCAGGATCACGAACCAGACCAGAGCCGGTTCATCCAGTACGCCAAAGCCGGGGATATCGATGCCCAGCCCGTTTACGATGGGGCGCATCAGGGGCAGCACGATCAGCGTGATCTCGATCCAGTCCAGCACGAAACCCAGCAGAAAGACGATGAGCAGGATGAAGAGGATCGTTCCGTTGGCTCCGAAGCCGGTGGATTGCACCACATGCTCGATCAGTTCGTCTCCACCCAGTTCGCGCAGCACATACGAGAAGACTGTCGCGCCCAGGAAGATGGCAAAGATGTAGGCTGTGGTGTTGAAAGTCGAAACCAACACGTTCCACAGTTTCGCAAAGGTCAGCTTGCGGTAACCCAGTGCCAGCAGCGTCGCACCCAGCGCACCAATGCCCGAAGCTTCGGTCGGTGTGGTCAGACCGGCAAAGATCGAACCCAGCACGGCCAGAATGAGCATCAGGGTCGGGATGACCGCGATCAGCACGTCCTTGACGGCAGCCCAGTCGGGGGCCGTGGCACCTTCGGGCACGGGGGCCGCGTCGCGTTTTACCAGTGCGAGGATGAAGATGTAGGTCAGGTAGAGGCCACCGATGATCACACCGGGGAAAACTGCTGCCATGAACAGGTCGCCTACCGACAGGGCCATCTGGTCGGCCATGATCACCAGCATGATCGACGGCGGGATCAGAATGCCCAGCGTACCGGATGCCGAAACTACGCCAGCCGCCAATGTCGGTTGATACTTCTGCTGCATCATCGAGGGCAGCGACAGCACACCCAGCAGCACCACGGACGCACCGATGATGCCGGTCGAGGCCGCCAGAATGATCCCGATCAGGGTTACCGTGATCGCCAGACCACCGCGAACAGTGCCGAACAGACGCTGCATCGAGGACATCAGACGTTCAGCCACACCGGATTCGTCCAGCATCAGGCCCATGAAGATGAACATCGGCAGCGCGACCAGAACTGCGTTGGACATGGTCGCATAGACCCGGTTCACGACCGCGCCGAGGGTCAGGTAATCCAGCCCGGTAAGTGTTCCTTCCAGACCTGTCCACAACATCAGATCGTTGTCGAACAGATAGGCCAGACCGCAATAGGCGACACCCACACCGGCCAGAACCCAAGCCACCGGGTAGCCGGTGAACAAAAGGGCGATAAAGGTCAGGAACATCGCGATGACCAGCTTCTCCTCGGTCGTTTCAACCAGGAAGGTCAGCCCGACGCAAACCGCAGCAAAGACAGCCAGCACCAGCAGGATTCGGCGCAGCGACGCACCTTCGCGCTCGGTCTCCGGCCCGTACAGCAACGCGTGCCCGTCATGGATCAGCCGCGCCAACGCAGCCAGAGCCAGAAGAACAAAACTAATGGGAATAACCGCCTTGAACGCCCAGCGTGCTGGCAGACCCGTGGGGCTGTCCGACCGTTCGTTGACACGTAAGCTCTCGTAGAAATAATCGTATCCCTGATCGACCATCAGATAGATGAACGGTGTCAGCAGGGTCAGGATGCCGATCACCTCTATCACCCGCTGCGCGCGGCGCGACAGTTGCATATGCAGCACGTCAACGCGCACATGGCTGTCCGTGATCAAGGCATAGGAAATACCGATCATCGTGACGATGCCGTAGAAATGCCACTGGACCTCATCCAGCTTGGGATAGTTCTGGCTGAACAGGTAGCGCAGCGAGACCTGAGCGAAAATCGCCCCCATCAGCAGCACATTTGCCCACATGACCACATGGCCTACCGCCTTGACGCCAGTGTCGATGGCGACAGCGATCTTCTGACGGTCTGTCTCGGGGTGCTCCAGGATGCCTTCATAGGCTTCGACCGGATCGTTGAGGTTCTTTTGGCTGTCCATGGTCATTCCTCGCTCAGCAGCCCGACGTGCGGGCAGTGATTGGTTAGAAATTCCGAATAAGAAGGAAATGGGCCGGAGCGGCGGTTTCGACCGCCCCGGCATCGTCAGTGCGGGAGGTTACTGACGAGGGAGGAAAGCGTTCGTTTTCCAAAGGTCATAGCCGTCACGGAACTCGTTCATATCGGCCAGAACCTGTGCAAAGAAGGCGTCATTGGCGGCTTCTTCAGCGGCAACCTCTTCCCAGGTCGCACGGAACGTATCCAGCATCTCGGGCGACCATTGCTTGATGGTGACACCGTTGTTTTCAACGTTGTCGATCAGAGCCGCGTGCTGAATGGCTTCGCCTTCGGCAAAGCTGTCCGCCATAGACGCCTTACAAGCGCTTTCGATGATGGCTTTATGCTGGTCGCTGGATTCGTTCCAGACGTCCTTGTTGATCAACAGTTCGAACACAGTCGCCTGCTGATGCCAGCCGGGGAAGTAGTTGTATTTCACCAGCTTGTGGAAGCCCAGACGCGCGTCAATGGCAGGCATCGAGAACTCGGTCGCGTCGATCGCGCCTTTTTCCAGCGCAGGGAAGATCTCACCACCCGGCAGCAGCGAGGTCGCCACGCCCAGTTTCTGCATCACCTTTCCGCCCAGACCGAAGAAACGCATCTTCAGGCCATTCAGGTCTTCAGGCGAGTTGATTTCAGTCGCGAACCAGCCTGAGGTTTCCGGGGCAATGATGGCGCAAGGCAGAACGTGAACGTTGTAACCTGCCTGATCGTACATCTCTTGGTACAGTTTCAGACCGTTACCATAGTACATCCACGCCATGTATTCGCCGGCCTCGGGGCCGAACGGAACCGCCGAGAACAGCGGCGCAGACGGGATTTTACCTGCCCAGTAACCGGCAGTGGTGTAGCCCGAATTGATCTTGCCGGTGGAAACGGCGTCAAGGATTTCGAACGGCGGAACCAGTTTGCCCGGCTCATACACTTTCATCTTCAGCGTCCCACCCGACATCAGGTCCAGTTGCTCGGCCACCCGCGGGATCGGCGAGCCAAGGCCCGGCAGTTCAGTCGAGAATGCGATCGGGGTTTTCAGCAATAGCTTGTCAGCGGCAACCGCGGGTGCGGCCAGCAGGCTGGCGGCGACGGCGAGGCTCGTCAGGGTCTTCTTCATGAATTCTCCTCCAGGTTGGTCAGGGCTTCCACCCCAATCAGCGGCGCAGGCTCTTCCAGCGCCTCTCCGGTGGTAAACTAACTTTACCAGTAATAACCAGTCAACAATTTTGTTTACCACTGGCCTATACCTTTTTGAGTGACCGAGCATTAGGATCAGTGTTGGCAAATGCAATTTTTTAGCAATTGAAAGCCGAAGTTGCCTGTTTTTTGTTCTTTTTCATAATGCTAGATTCACTGTCAGGACCGGCGCGGTTTGCTTGAGTTTTTGCCAAACATGGTTATATTTATTTACCAACAATCCTAATTCTGACACAAAACGGAGGCACGGCACCATGAGCCCCACAGCGATTTTTGAACCGGTCGGACACGAATCGCTGGCCGAGGCCGTCGTCGCCCAGGTCGAGGATCTGATCGCATCCGGCATCCTGAAGCAGGGTCGCAAACTGCCCTCGGAACGTGATCTTGCCGAAATGCTGCGCGTGTCACGCCCCAAACTGCGCGAGGCCTTGGCGGTTCTGGAAGAACGCGGACTGGTCACCACACAACATGGCGAGGGGACTTTTGTCGCCGCACTGACCGGCCAGGCGATGATGCCCGCTCTGTTGGCGCTATACGAACGGCACGAACCCGCTTTTTTTGATTATCTGGAATATCGGCGCGAGCAAGAGAGCTTTGCCGCCCGCCTTGCCGCGCAGCGGGCGACCAAGGCGGACAAGGAGCGGATCGCAGAAATTCTGGCTGAAAATGAACGGGCCTGGCAGGAGAATGACACCAAAGCTGCACAGGAAGCCGATTTCGCGCTGCACACGGCAATCGTGGATGCCAGTCAGAATGCGACCCTGATCCACATTATGGCCTCGATCTACGAACTCACCCGCAAGGGCGTATTCTACAATCGCGATTTCCTGAAGACGATTGACGGGACTGGCGAGCAATTGCTGGCCCAGCATCTGGAATTGGGCAAGTCGGTAATCGACGGCGACGAGGCGCGCGCGGCAAAAGCCGCAGTCGATCATATCGATTTCGTCGAAGAGTCGTTCAGACTGGGGATTGAACGCAATCGTCGCGAAGCGATGGCTGAAAAACGCCGGATGCTGTCTGAACGGTAACGACCACACCTGTACGGAATCATGTGTAGTCGTTAACCGGAATGCGGTGAGACGCGAAATTCCGCAATCCCCTGCCCCAATTCCATCAGTGCGCGGCAATAGCGCGAGATAATCAAGGTTTCTTAACCCAATCTCCTTTCGTCGGAAACCAACCACGAGTTTAGCAAGTTGGGTACCTGCTATCGTTACATCGACAACACCCAAACAGAAAAACGTGATAGCCGAGGCGCGAGTGCTCTCACCAATGCCCAGCCTGTCAGGGCAAGAGATCGGACACCTTACTGAAACCTGCCAGGTCGAACCCGAATGAGATCGGGTCTCCGATCCTGTTTTTGCCTTCTACCGTCAACTGATTGCCGGCCCGCATCGCTGACATCCAGTCCGGTGAGACGGGCGAACGCGCAAAGCAGCCCTGCGCTTCGCAGGTCAGAAAATCCAGACGCGCAACTTCCGCGCCATCGACCTTGGCGACCAGCCCCTCGGAGAACAGCAGGCCAAACGGCAGGGTCAGCACGGTCTCGGTCTCATCCTTGCCTGCGGGCTTCACAAACGCAATAGAGGTAAGCCTCTGGTTATTCTCCGTCAAAACGATGCTTTGGGTCATTTCGCAGATCAGTTCGGTGCCGTCGACCAAATTGCTGCAATTGACGGACCACAATGGCGCGTCGTTCTCCTGTGCGGCAAGAGGAAGCGCAAATCCCAATGAGGCCGCCAAAGCGCAAATCCAAGTTTTCATACTGCTGTCCCTCATTAATTAGAATTGTACCCCAAGACCAAGACCAACCTGCAGGGCCTCGGTCGAGTCTCCGAACATATGGTCGAGGCTCAGGTTGATAAAGCTGCTGTCGTCCAGTGCGAACAGTCCCAGCCGGGCTGAAACCAGTCCGTGTGTATCGCCGATATAGCTGGTATTCGAGAACCCACCGTCGGCGGCGCTGGCGCCCGCGAACCCGGCGCTGACCGATACGGTGTCGTCCGACGAAATGATGGCTCCGGCCCGCAAACTTGCGCGCAGTTTCTGTGAGGCGCTCAGGACCTGTTCGGTGCCGATCTCCAGCGATGGTGTCAGTGAATAGATCATCTCGCTGTTGTCTTGCAGGACAACTCCCGAAGGGGTTGCGTCACCGTTGCTTTCGGTCGCCAGGCGCGTGGCATCTACGGCGATCTCGGGTCGCAGGTAAGAGCTGCCACCGGCAAACCTGTGGTCATAGGAAAAGCTCAACCGCAGATTCTGGTGGTTCATCTTGTGCTTGATCGAGCTAACGCCAACAGTGTCTACAACGTTTCCGTTCGGCAGCGCGCCACTGATCCCACCGGCCCTGAGCGTGTCATAGCCCGACCAACCGGCGGACAGAATGGCGGCAAACTCCCATGCACCGGTGTATTTGGTCAGTGACGCGCCCAGATTGAACCGGTCACCCGTCGCATTATACTGCGATCCGTTGCGCAGGCTTATCCGGTCATGGCCCACTGCAAACCCGGCATAGAGCTCATCCCCGACCGGCAGACGGACACCCGCGGACAGGTTGGTGTTGTTGATGTCCAGCTCATCGTAAATGCCGGTTTGATCACGGTCGTAGAAAGACCTTCCTCCGGAGAACCAGACACAACTGCGCGGATCGTCACCCGCCTGATAGTCGGTAAAGCGTTCGCAACTGTGCAGAGTATCCGCGAACACCCGGGTACCGTAGTAGGCGTCCACCGCATCCGAGGCGTAATCCCCCACGGTCAGCCCATCGATCGCGGCGATGACGTCAGCCTCAGACTTCATATTCCCGATCAGCGCAAACAATTCGCCTTGCGCGGCCGACCCCTGCCCGTTCAGGACCTGGTTGATGTAATCCCCAACGGCCGCTTGGTTCGCGTTCATATTAGCGGTCGAGTAATCCGGCGTGATCACCAGATCAATCGAGCTTCCGTCCGACGTCGAACCGTTCAGGCCAATCGAGTAATCCAGCACCACAGTGTCCTGAATCGTCGTGCCTGCATCCGCCGCCGTGCCGTCCGGGTTGATGATGACCAGAGGCAACGCCCGTTCCAGCCTGTTCAACTGAGGCAACAAGGTACCGCCTATCGTGGCGTCGCCCGTGACATTGACCAGGTCGCTGTCACCGCCCGAAGCCCCCGAGGTCAGGAAGTACACATCGAAGGTTGAGCTTGCCGTTGCACCAAAGGCCAGGCTGCCGGTCAGGTTTGTGGTCTGGCTGACGTTTCCGGCAAATACAAAATCCCCTGCCTGCACATTCGATGAGAAGTCGGTATTCAGACCCCAGTTCGCGCCCAGAACGAAATCGCCGTTCACCTGCATCATCCCGGCTGCGCCCAGATTGATCGTATCCAGCGCATAGAAGGCGCCTCCGTCCTCGACAGTCAGGCTGTTGGTGCCTGCGCCAAGGTTTAGGTTGCCAAGCGCTGCGCCCGCAAGCGAGACCTGTTCATTTCCGTCACCGCCATTCATCAACTGGTTGTTCCCTGCGAGCAGAACCGTGTTCTCCGACAGAGTCAGCGCATTGTTTGCACCGCCGTCCACAATGATCGAAGCGACCGCGTCCACCTGCCCTGTACCGCCCATGACGACGCCATCGAACCCCAGTGCAATGGCACCCGCCCCGTCGCGCCCTTCGGATTGCGCCAGAATGCCGATACCGCCTTCACCGACCGACAGGATGTTGCCAGTCAGTGCCATGTCGATAGCACCACCAATCCCAGCACCGCCCGCGGACCCACGGAAGACCGAGTCCACCATGCCGCCACCGCCGCCCAGCGACTGCGCGACAACGCCAATCGCGTTCTCTCCGGTCGTCACGATATTTCCGGCCTGGGTAAACCCGATATCGCCGCCGTCACCGCCATTGTTGGCCGACAGGTCCACGGTAACCCGGCTGGCCTCCATGTCGGTCGAGACGAGGCCACCACCGCCGCCTATGCTCTGAATGACGAACCCGTGCGATCCGTTGCCGCTGGTGGTCACGTCACCAGTATTGACGAAATCAACATCGCCGCCATCGCCGGTCGAACCGTCCTGCGCGCCCAGCGTCACGGCAGCCTGCCCCAGACCCGAGATGACGACCTCGCCGCCACCCGCGCCGATGCTCTGGATGCTCTGGCCAAAGGAGCGATAACCGCTGGTGAACACGTTGCCGTCCAGCGTCAGGGTAATACCGCCGCCATTATTGTTAAAGCTGGGGTCAGATCCCAGGATCACCGACGCGGCCTTGTTCGTATCGACCGTTCCGGTACTGTTCAGCACCAGCTTGCCGCCGCCCCCGCCAATGGATTGCGCCGATCCCGCGGACGAGAACGCACCATCGGTACCCACATCGCCCGTGCGGCGGCCATTCACGCCACCGCCACTGGCGTCATCGGTGTCAATCGCACCCAGACGGGCGGTGATATCGATACCGTCGCCGTCCTGCACAACAACGTCGGTTGCCGCGGTGCCGCCGCCGCCACCGACGCTCTGCAGCATCAGGGCTGTTGATCTGTCGCTGGTCGTGGCGATATTGCCGGTATGCGATTGCGCAAGCTGACTGCCCGCCATACCGGAAACGTCATCACCGCCCAGGGCGATATCGCTGCTGACGACAGAGCCGGTCGCGCCACTCGTTGTGGTGGTGAAATCGACGGTTGTATCGACATTACCACCGCCGCCGTTCACGGACTGGGCAAACACCGCTTCGCTACCTTCACCGTTTACAAGGATGTCGCCGGTCGAATTGACCGTCACGGTGCCCACCGAACCAGTGGACCCTTCGCGCGCGCCAAGCGCCTGAGAAATCGTGTAATCCAGCACTGAGACCAGCGGGGAGGACACCGAATACCCAGCATTGCCGCCGCCGCCGCCAACCGATTGCGCGTAGATGCCGAAGCCGTTTGTGGCATTCACGACGATAGCACCCGTGTGGTTGACCGTAACGTCTCCGCCATCTGCACCATCTCCTCCGGACCCGCCAATGGCGATCTTGGAATAGGACTTGCCCGTCATGGTGTTTTTTAGGTCATTCACATCCATGGCAACGGCCAGACCGCCATTGCCACCGCCGCCACCAACGGATTGCGCCATGATGCCATAGGCTCCGGCGCCATCCACCCGGATGTCGCCGCTGTTGGTGACCACCACGTTGCCCGCAACATTGCCACTGCCGCCCGAACCGCCGATGTTCAGCTGAGCGGTCGGAGAACTGTTATCCCCGGTCTTGAGCCGCACCGTGCCCGTGATCGAGCTGCCGCCGTTACCGCCGCCGCCGCCAATGGATTGCGCAAAGATGCCGTGGGCTCCGGCGCCAGTGGTCACGATCGTCCCGGCATTGGTCACCGACACGGTGCCGCTAATTCCGCCGGTGCCACCCGAGCCGCCCAGACCGAATTGCAATGCCCGCCGTGTGCTGGCCTCGGCCCCACCATAGCGGCCATCCACCGAGATCGTCGAGCCGCCATTGCCGCCCCCGCCGCCGACGGATTGCGCAAAGATGCCGTGGCTTTCGGTGCCGGTGGTCAGGATCGTGCCGTCGACCTCGTTGACAACGGTCACGGTGCTGCCAGCTCCGCCTGTACCGCCGGTGCCACCGATCAGGATTGCATTTGTCGTTGCGCCGTCTGAAGACCGGCCCAGAATGATGTTGCGCACTTGTTGCGCATCACCACCGCCGCCGCCAACCGACTGCGCATAGATACCAATCGACTTGTCGCCCGTGGTCTGGATCAGGTCACGGTTGGTTACGGAAACCGCCGCCGAAATCGCGCCCGTGCCACCATTACCACCTATGGACAGGGTCGCCGTGTTTCCGATCTCTTTCCGCAGGCTGATGATGCGGTTTTCCACCACACCCCCCATGCCTCCGCCGCCACCGACCGACTGTGCGTAAATTCCGTGCGACATGCTGCCTTCGGTGGTGATGATCCCGTCACTGACCACGGTTACGGTGTCCGAGGTCATGCCATCGCCGCCAGTGCCGCCAATATTGATCGACGCGGTAGTGCCCACCGTTGACGGATTGACCACGGCTTTGATCGTGTCGAGGTTCGACTGACCGGCCTGCACCATCCCACCAGTGCCACCTGCCCCGCCGATGGATTGCGCCATCAGGCCGACCGAGCGGTCTCCTAATGTGGCGATTCGCGCCGTGTTGGTCACATCGACCTTGCCACCCACGCCACCGCTGCCACCGGTACCACCGATTGAAAGCGCAACCGAGATACCCTTACCGGCCGAGTTGCTGGCCTTGCCACCCGTTCCGCCACCGCCGCCAACGGATTGCGCAAACACACCATGTGCATCCGTACCTTGCGTGACCACCGTACCTGCAACCACCGAAGTAACGTCTCCCGCTGCGCCGCCAGTGCCGCCTTCAAGACCTACCGACAGGCTGGCTTTGTTGCCTTTGCTGTCTCCGGTTTTTGGTGTGCCGATGCTGACAGAAGTCGAAGACGAGTTGCCACCGCCGTTGCCGATGGATTGCGCGAAGAACCCATAGGACCCTTTGCCCGCAGTACTGATGATCCCGTTCGAACTGGCATATACGTCACCACCGCTGCCGCCGGTGCCTCCGGTCCGGCCGATCTGAATGTTGACGTTTCCGCCATCCACCGAAGTCGAGGCCGAATTGTAGCCCGCATTACCGCCGCCGCCGCCAACGGATTGGGCGAACAGGCCATGGGAATCCGCTCCGAGTGTGGAAATATTGCCGGTGTTTCGCACGTCAACCGAACCGCCGATTCCGCCCTCACCCGTACCGCCACCAATGGCCAGACCAAAGCCCTTGTTGGTCGCATCAGAGGCCAGCTCATAGGTCATGCCGAGATTCAGGGCCGCGTTGCCACCACCACCGCCGATGGACTGACCAAAGACGCCGTGGCTGCCGTCCTGCTTGGTGAGGATATCGCCGTAGTGGTCGATATCCACCGTGCCGCCATCCCCGGCGGTTCCGGCGTCACCACCAATTGCGACCACAGCCGAAACGCCCGTTTTGTTGCCAGAGGAATCCGCCGGGTTGGTTTTGCCTTCCAGCTCGTCCAGCACCTTGTTGTAGTTGGCGATCACCGAATCATCGACGCCCGAATTGGTCGGTGTCTTGCGATCGGTTGAATCGCCGGTGCCGCCATTGCTCTGGCTGCCGGTGGTCTTGCTGATGCCCACCACTGCGTTGATTCCGGCGTCTCCGCCGCCGCCACCGATGCTTGAGGCTTCGATCCCGTGTGAGCCGACGCCATCTGTGACGATGGTGCCCGCCGCAATGGCGGCAGTACCGCGCGCAACGGTCACGTCGCCTGCGTCTCCGCCACCGCCGCCAAAGCCGCCGATGCCCATGGCAATGGGTGAACTGTCCTTGGTGCCGACAAACGTCGCATTGATCCCGCCGGTGCCACCACCGCCGCCGATGCTTTGGGCAAAGATACCGCGGGCGTGGTAACCGTTGGTTGCAATATCACCGGTTTGCGTGACCGACACGTTCCCTGCATCCGCCCCAGTGCCACCGTGACCACCAAGACCACCGACAATGCTCAGGTCGGTCTTGCCGTCAGAATTGTTGGAGTCCCCGTAGTTCAACTGCCCGGTTACGTTCAATGCGCCGTTACCGCCGCCACCCGCGATGGATTGTGCCAGAACGCCGTGCTTCCAGTTACCGGCGACGGAAACAGTGCCGGCATGGTTAACGGTTACATCGCCCGAGACGTTACCGTCACCACCGAAACCGCCAACACCGAAGGTGACCGAGGGGATCTTGCCGTCCTTGCTCAGCGCGATACCGCCCGACACGTTCAAGCCGCCATTGCCGCCACCGCCGCCGATGGACTGCGCCATCAGACCGGCCGAGCCATCAGTATCGGGTTTGTCTTCGTTGAAGACACCCATGTCGATGAACAGTCGCTCCAATCCGAAGCTTGAGGCAAGTTCCTCGGTCTCATCCACTATTGTGTCGCCCAGGAAGTCGCGCAGCTTGTCTTCAAAGGTGGTGGTATTGGGGATCGAGATATCATCCGGGTTCGTCGTCACGGTGATATTCGCCTGCGATGTCACGGTGACATTGCCCGCCTTGCCGCCATCGCCGGCGAACCCACCGACACCGACAATCAGAGAACTGTCGGACACGATCCCGCCGGAAACGTTCAGGCCGCCATTGCCGCCGCCGCCGCCAAGTGATTGCGCCAGCAGACCGGATTGACCGGTGCCATGCGCCATGATCGTGCTGCCCGCACCGATGTTTACATCGACATTCCCGGCATCACCGCCACCGCCGCCAAAACCGCCGACGCCCACAACCACGGCATAAGACTTGCTGCTGTCTGTCTGACCTGCCCCGGGTTTGCCGCTGATCGCGATGCCGCCGGACACATTGGTGCCGCCATTGCCGCCGCCGCCACCCAGCGATTGCGCTATAATACCGCTGGCGCCTTTGCTTTCATCCACGGCGAACGAGCCGTCGGATTGCTGCACCATCGGCACCGCCTGCAGGTTGCCGGTGTAATCCAGATCAACATCACTGGCGTCACCGCCCGACCCGCCAAAGCCGCCAACACCCGCCGCGACCGAGAAGATAGTGTCCGAACCAGAGGGCTTGGTCAGCGCCAACGAACCCGAGAAATTCACACCACCGGTGCCACCGCCGCCGCCAAGGCTCTGTGCGAATAGACCATGCGACCCGTTACCCGCCGTCACAACGTCACTTTGAACATCTAGTGTCACCGCCCCGGCATTGCCTCCGCCGCCGCCAAAGCCGCCAAGGCCCAAAGCAACTGCTGCGCCGGATTTGCCCGTCAGATTCACCGCACCCGAAACGTTCAGACCGCCATTGCCGCCGCCACCGCCAACCGATTGCGCCATGACACCGATACTGTCCGCGCCCGTCGTAACCACCGAGGTTGTGCCGCTGCTATCTGTGGCAGACCGCAAAGTGCTGATCACATCACCCGCATTGCCCGCGCCGCCGCCGAAACCGCCAACGCCCAGGCTGACCGAGCCGCCATTTTCCTGGCTGATGCCCAACGAGGCCGAGATATTCGTGCCGCCATTGCCGCCACCGCCACCAAGGCTCTGCGTCAGAATGGCCGTACTGCGATCACCGCCGGTGGAGACACCACCTGTGACGGTCGATTGCACCAGCGCCCCGGCATCTGCACCGCCGCCGCCGAATCCGCCGACTCCGATAGCCACAGCCGCGTTGGCCGACCGGGACAGGGACAAGGCCGCCGAAATGTTGGTGCCACCATTACCGCCACCGCCGCCAAGGCTCTGGGTCAGAACGCCGACCGAGTCGTCGCCGGTCGTCGTGACATTGCCCGTGACCTGCTGCGTGACGTTTTCGGCCGCACCGCCATCGCCTCCGAAACCGCCAACACCTATCCCCAGGCCACCCGAATAGTTGCTGGCGACTGAAATCGCACCGGAGACATTCGTGGCACCATTGCCACCACCGCCGCCGAGACTCTGCGCGACGATCCCGGCCGAACGTGTGCCAGAGGTGCTGACATTCCCGTCGAAAGTACTGTCGACCACGCCACT
The DNA here is from genome assembly GCF_056542405.1 of Ruegeria sp. AD11(2025). Classification (NCBI taxonomy): domain Bacteria; kingdom Pseudomonadati; phylum Pseudomonadota; class Alphaproteobacteria; order Rhodobacterales; family Roseobacteraceae; genus Ruegeria; species Ruegeria sp. AD11(2025). The sequence goes on from NZ_JBQFZU010000005.1 coordinate 225,251, forward strand.
GGTACCGCCATCGCCACCAAAGCCACCCACACCGATGCCCGCTGCGCCCGACCCGGTGCGCGCAATGCTCAGCGCGCCCGAAATATTGACGCCACCATTGCCGCCACCGCCACCGACGGACTGAACCAGAACACCGGTTGAGTTGTCGCCGCTCGTGGTGACATCTCCGGTGACCGAACCCGTTGCCGTGCTCGCATTGCCACCGTCGCCACCGGACCCGCCGATACCAACGCCAATTGCGCCGCCACCGGTGCCCGAGATGTTCACGGCGGCCGAAACATTCAGCCCTCCGTTACCACCACCGCCGGCCGCGGATTGCACCAGAACACCGCCCGAATTGTCGCCCGCTGTGGTGACATTGCCCACAACCGTACCGGTGGCCGTGCTCGCGTTGCCTCCGTTGCCGCCGCTGCCACCAAGGCCGACAGAAGCACCGCCACTGCCTTTTCCGGCAACCGTCACCGTGGCCGAAACGTTCATGCCACCATTACCGCCACCTCCACCGAGGCTCTGCACGACGACACCACTGGATTCGTCACCCTGCGTCGAGACATTGCCGGTCAGAGTGGCCTCAGCCGTACCGCCGTTGCCGCCGGTGCCGGATGCGCCACCCAGACCCACCGACGCGCCGCCCGAGCCAGTGCCCGCTGCAGCAACGGCGACCGAGATATTCATACCGCCATTACCACCGCCACCTCCGACAGACTGCGCCAGCAAGCTGGTCGAGGTTTCGCCCAGTGTCACAAGGTTGCCGGTGACATCTGCGGTGACTGCCGAAGCATCGCCACCACCGGTTCCGCGGCCCCCCAGACCCACGGCAGCCGCGCCGGATCCCGTACCCGCGCCGCCGACTGAGGCAGAAACGTTGAAACCACCGTTGCCGCCGCCGCCACCGATGGATTGCGCGACGACTGCACTGGATTGTGCGCCTTCGGTTTGCACGCTGTTGGCAACGGTCAGATCGACAACACCGCCCGTGCCGCCACCGCCGCCGGACCCGCCCAGACCAACGCTGATTGCGCCTGAACCCGTACCAGCCCCGGCCAGTGCAGGCGAAACGTTAAAGCCGCCATTGCCGCCGCCGCCGCCAACGGACTGCGCCAGAATGCCCACCGAAGCATCGCCCTTGGTCACAACATTCGCCGTAGTGCTGGCCGTGACCAGACTGCCGTCACCACCGCCATCACCCGAACCTCCCAGCCCGACAGACACCGACCCCGCGCCGGTTCCCGCACCCGATACGGTCGGCGAAACGTTGAAGCCGCCGTTGCCACCGCCACCACCGAGGGACTGCGCGACAAAACCACTAGACGCAAAACCATCGGTCAGGATGGTTCCGTTCGAAGTCAGCGTGACATTTCCGCCATTGCCGCCCGTGTCGCCCGATCCGCCCAACCCGACGCTGACGGCACCGCTGGCCGTACCGGCGCCTGACAGGACCGGGGCCACGTTGAAGCCACCATTACCGCCTCCACCGCCGATGGATTGCGCCACGACGCCTGAGGAGCTGTCACCACGTGTTTCAACCGCGTTGTTCGATGTGGCGATCACGGTGCTGCCGCTGCCGCCGCCGCCACCGTTTCCGCCAAGGCCAACTGAAACGCCACCACCGGCTGTACCCGATCCCTGAACCGAGGCACTGACGTTGAAGCCGCCGTTGCCTCCTCCACCACCAATGGATTGCGCCAGGAACGCAGTGGCCGAGTCGCCTTGCGTCAGGATCGTGCCGCCCGAGGTCAGAGTGACTGAGCCACCATTGCCGCCCCCTAGGCCGGTACCGCCCAGCCCAACGCTGACTGCGCCGCTGGCCGTGCCTGCGCCTGCCCCGCTGCCCGAGACGTTGAAGCCGCCATTGCCGCCGCCGCCACCTATGGATTGAGCAACCACGCCCGAGGAACGGTCTCCGACCGTCACAATGGAATTCGTTGTGGTCAGATTGACAGATCCGCCTGTCGCGCCGGTACCACCGTCACCGCCAAGCCCGACCGAGACCGCGCCGCTGGCCACGCCCGCACCCGCCAAAGAGGCGCTGACATTGAAACCGCCATTACCGCCACCGCCGCCAACAGACTGCGCCAGAACTGCAGTGGAATCCGCTCCGCCCGTCGAGACGGTTCCGGTCACGCGACCGGTTACGGTTCTTCCGATACCGCCGCCCGAGGCGTCCCCACCAAGACCAACAGTGACAGCTCCGCCGCCTGCACCGGCCCCTGCGATCCCGGCCGTGACGTTGAAGCCACCGTTGCCGCCGCCGCCGCCAATGGACTGGAACACCACGCCGCTTGAACTGTCGGACAGCGTTGTGACATTGCCCGCAACCTGGCCTTCGACGATACCGCCATTACCACCGGTGGCTCCGTTGCCACCTAGCCCGACACCGATGGACCCGGCTCCGGCCCCGCCTGCCGCAACACCAGCCGTGACGTTGAAACCGCCGTTGCCGCCGCCACCGCCAATGGATTGGATCACAACTCCGGTCGAACGCGCACCCTCGGTCCGGATATCGCCATTGATGCGTACGCCCGTGACGGTTCCACCAATGCCACCGCTGCCGCCGTCACCACCAAGGCCCACATCCACAGTCCCAGCGCCCGCGCCTCCTGCCGCGAGACCCGCCGCGACACTAAAGCCACCGTTGCCGCCACCGCCGCCAATGGATTGCACGACGACTGCTCCGGAATCATCGCCGCGTGTGGTGACATCCGCATCGACCTGCGCAGTAACGGTTCCCCCAGCCCCGCCTCCGCCAGCTTTACCGCCAAGGGCCACGCTGACCGATCCGGCCGCCGCGCCGCCGATATCGGCGCTGGCTCCGACGGCATAGCCGCCATTGCCGCCACCGCCGCCGACAGACTGCGCTACAACTCCGCTGGAAAACGCGCCACTGGTCTCGATCGACGTACCGCCTGCGACCAGAGTAACGTTGCCCCCGGTTCCGGCACCGCCACCGTCACCGCCGACGCCAACGTTGATTCCAACGGCCGCACCGCCGCTTGCGCTGATCCCGGCCGCGATGCTGCCGCCGCCATTGCCACCACCGCCGCCGACCGATTGCGCGATGATCCCACTGGAATTCGTACCCGTCGTAGTAACGTCCGCCTTGGTATAAACCCGCACAAGACCGCCATTCCCGGCACTACCCGCCTGGCCACCGACCCCTACCGAGACATTGCCCGAGAACAGAGCCGAAGCTCCTCCGGTCGCAGCAACGGCCAGACCGCCATTGCCGCCGCCGCCGCCAACGGACTGGAACAACATACCGGTCGAGCGGTTGCCAGTGGTGACCACCGTGCCCTCGAACCCAGCCGCCGTCGCAACACCACTGCTGTTGAACTGGCCGACCGTAACCGGACCGCCCCTGCCGCCGGAACTGCCGTCGCCGCCGACGCCAACGGCCAGTGAACCGGACACCGGACCACCGGACACGGCGACCGACACGGCGTAGCCGCCATTGCCGCCACCGCCGCCGACCGATTGCAGCATGACGCCGATGGAATCGTCCCCCCCGGTCTGCACCGAAGCCGCGCCGCTTCCACTAAGCGTGACCGCTCCGCCATCTCCGCCGTTACCTGCCGAGCCGCCGACCGATACCGATGCCGCACCAAAGGCCCCTACAGCAACTGACACGGCACCGCCGCCATTGCCTCCGCCACCACCAACAGATTGCGCGAACACACCTGCCGAACGATCACCCGAGGTTTGAATCGCCGAAGGCTGGCTGCCGTCGGTGTTGGACAAGGTGACGTTGACATTTCCGCCGGTTCCGCCGGCACCGCCCTTACCGCCAATGGCCACGCCGACAAATGCCCCAACCGAACCGGACGAACCGCCATTACCACCGCCGCCACCGATGGACTGGGCCAGAACGCCCATCGCATCGTCTCCGGACGTGGTGATGATGCCGTCATTCACGATGGTCACAGTCGAACCGCTGCCGCCGCCGCTGCCGTTGCCGCCGACAGACACCATGCCTCCGGACGAGCCGCCATCACCACCGCCGCCGCCGATTGACTGCGCGATGATGCCGCGGGCGCCGTCTCCGCCGGTCACGATACGCCCGTAGTTGCTGACACTGACCGCGGCACCCGTGCCACCCCTGGACCCGGTGCCGCCGATGGCTACCAGACCGTAAGAGTTCGCCCCCGTACCACCGCTGCCGCCAATGGATTGCGCCATGACACCGTCGGCACCTGTACCCGAGGTCAAAACACTGCCGCTGCCCTGTACCGTGACGCTGACTGTATTACCGCTACCACCGTTCGAGCCAACACCACCCAAAGACAGGGACACCAGACCGCCTGCTGTTCCGCCCGAACCGCCGCCACCGCCGATGGACTGCGCGACGATACCACGTGCGAAATCTCCCTGCGTTTCAATTGCACCGCTATGCGAAACCGAAACCTGACCGCCATTGCCGCCATTGTCCGCGCCGCCGATCAATGAGACCAGAAGGTTGCCGCTGGTCCCCGCGGACCCGCCCGAACCGCCTATGGACTGGGCGTAGATACCATTTGCGAAGTCTCCGGTCGTCAGGATGCTGCCAGTTGACGTCGTGTTGACCGTCACCTTGCCACCGTTTCCACCATAGCCACCATCACCGGAAGACCCGACCAATCCCCATTGCGATCCGCCATTGCCGCCATTGTTGGAAACACTCAGCGCATAGATTCCATCTGCAGAATCTCCGCTTGTCGAAATCGTACCCCGCTGGGTGACCGTCACATTGCCGCCGTCGGCCGAATGCCCACCGGTGCCTCCGCCCGGCGCCGCAAAGCCGCTGCCGCCATTACCTGCCTTACCGCTGCGGCTGAATGCAAAGATCCCGTCATTGCCTTCGCCCGATGTCTGAATCGTACTGCTGGCGGCCTGAGTTGCGTTGACCGTTCCGCCCTTGCCGCCGTCACCTCCGTCGCGACCGCTCCAGAAACTCAGGTATGAATCTCCGCCACTACCCCCGTTCCCACCGACACTGCCAACTTGCCAGCCGATGTTGCTGGTGGCATTGACGTCGCTTGTCAGGGTCTTTGTCTGTGTTGGGCCACTGGACCCATTACCGCCAGAGCTTGGCGGCACAACCAACGCGCCATCACGTCCGTTACTACCATTCTGCCCGTAAACAACCTGGTTCACACCGTTGGGCCCCGAGACATCCTCGGGTGGGGTCACTGTGCCTGGGGTGCCGGAACTGTTGAAGTTGCTGTTGTACTGGGAAAGGGTCAGCTGCGTCGACAAACTGGCCGTGCCGGTTGCGCCAGAATTGCTGATTTGTGCTGTTGTCCCCGTAATGGAAACAATATTAAAAGCCAATGGGGGATTGTCGGTATTGTAGATCGTATCGCCCGCACCCTTAACCAGAAAAACGTAACCGTCCGCCGTTTCGACAAAGGCAGTTGTCCCCGCTGTTGGCGTCGATGCCGGGTCCACGATCAATGCACTTACGGTGGTATCCAAGCCGGTTACTGGGTTGGTAACCGTATCACCGACTTTCGAGGCAGATGTAGGCGCGGCAAGCAACGGTGTTGAAATCACGATATAAAGTGAAATCGCGAACAGCAGTATTGATCTCATTGTCACCTTCGAACCTCGCACCGGTTCCACCCAGAACACATGGCAATCGCACAATCCCGAAGAACAGCAATCTGCCCGATAAAACCCATCACCATTTGGTACAAGGTATTCGCAAGCTTAAGGAGATCAGTTCTAAAATTTCTCCCGTTAACAGTTTCGTAACCATTATTGCTCAAAAGCAACATCTTTAGTGCAGCTATTGTCAAACATTGGGATTTCGCTCGGGTTCAGCCGCGATGGCGGGCACGTGCCTGCCAAGTCAGTTTGAAGTCAGACAGGAACCTATGTTTGGCTGGCAAATCGTAGCTGCTTTTTCTTAGGGTGCGCAGTCTTCTTTTTTGTCCCTTACAATGTTTCGTACCGCGATTTGGAAGAGGTCATGCGTGAGGTGCAACTCTCACCTGGTTTCTGCCCATTCACATAATTCTCTGACCGGGCCGTCTAAGTCAGGCCAGATGGTAGCAACGACGCGCCGCGTCCAGAACGGTTCTGATGGAATGGACATCCCCTGATCTCTCATCTGGTAGGTTTTGGAGATGGAAACCATCAGGAGGTTAGCAAAATGGCGGATTTGGACCTTG